>JAEZYO010000820.1 GCA_023419055.1 Pseudomonadota bacterium
CTTTCATTCGGATCATTTGTCGTTCTCGTTCGCCGGGGAGCGCATGCTGCACGAGCTCCTTCCCCTCAAGTTCGAGGGCGCGACGGTGCAGCGCGTCGCCGACCACGTGCGCGCCGCGCAAGACGCGCTGGGCGTGCCGCTCGCGCTCGAGAACCCGACGTACTACTGCCACCCGGGCCGGCGCGAGATGCCGGAGGCGGAGTTCATCACGCGCACCCTGGAGGCGAGCGGCGCAGGGCTCTTGCTCGACGTGAACAACGTCTACGTGAACGGCAAGAACCACGGCTTCGATCCGATCGAGTTCCTCTCCGCGCTCCCGCTCGAGCGCGTGGTCCAGCTGCACGTCGCCGGCCACTCGAGCTCGAGGTGGGGGCTCTTGATCGACACCCACGGTGCGCCCGTCCTGCCCGAGGTCGAGGAGCTCCTCGGTTGGGTCATCGAACGCACCGGCCCGCGCCCAGTCCTGCTCGAGCGCGACAACGACGTGCCGCCGCTCGCCGACCTCATGAGCGAGGTCGAGCGCTTGCGTGGCGTCTACGACCGCGCGCTCGCGCGCCGCGCCGAGAGAGAGGTGCCGCTTGCAGCCGGAGCTTGAGCACCTCTTCGTCCGCCTGGTAGCGGGCCCGGAGATCGACGCGAACGATCCCGCGCAAGTAGAGGCCTGGCTCGAGGAGAGCGAGCTCGGCGCCGACGATCTCGCCGCCCTGCGCGCCGATTTCGCGAAGCTCTGGGTCTACCGCAAGCTCGTGAGGGGCTCGCTGCGCGAGGCGCTCGAGCTCGCGATACCGCGCAGCATCGCGCGACTCGGGGCGCTGTTCGACGAGTACTTCGAGCGATTTTTGCGCGAGGCGGGGCCGCGCTCGCCCTACCTGCGCGACGTCACGACCGAGTTCTTGTCGTTCGCTGGCCCGCTCTGGCTCGAGGACACGCGGATCCCTCCGTGGACGAACGACCTCGCTCGCCACGAAGCGCTGCGCATCGCCGTCGGAGCGATGCAGGGTTCCCGCGCTTCGAGGTCGGAGAGCGGGGAGCTCGCGCTCGATCGCGGCGTCGAGCTCACCGAAGCCTGCGCTCTCATGCAGTACGATTTCGCGGTTCACCGCCTGAGCGACGATGAGGCCGATCGCAGCGAGCCAGCGCGAGAGCCGACAGAGCTCTTCGTCTACCGGAGCCCGGAGCACGAGGTGCGCTATCTCGAGCTGACGCCACTCGCGTTCGGCATCCTGGGGCGGTTGCTCGCAGGAGAAACGTTGGAGGCGGCGCTGGTTCGAGCCACCGCCGAGCGCGGAGCGACGCTCGACCAGCACGTCATCGAGGGCACGGCCCGCCTCCTCGCCGACCTCGCCGAGCGCGGCGCGCTCTTCGGACCTCGCGAAATGACGGGCGAGCGCGTCGTCACAAATCCGGCGGCCCCGGCTCGCCCGTAACGCTTGTGAATGGCTTGGACTCGTGCTGAAAATTGCTGACCGCCCGGTGAAGCCGCTCTGGGCCGAGAAATTCCATGGCAGAACGTGACCCCCTGAACCTCGTCGGCGCCACGATCGCCGAGAAGTACCGCATCGAGCGCATGGTCGGTGAAGGCGGCTTCGCGGTCGTTTACCGTGCCCAGCACGCGATCTGGAACAAGCCGGTCGCCATCAAGTTCTTCAGCGGGCTCTCGAACGCACCGCTCGATCAGCGCGATCAGTTTCAGCAGGCCTTCATCCAGGAGGGCGCGCTGCTGACCGAGCTCAGCAGCCAGACCGCGGGCATCGTCCAAGCTCGCGACGTCGGCACGTACACGACACCCGACGGCCAGTGGATGCCGTACATGGTGCTCGAGTGGCTCGAGGGCTACGCGCTCGACGAGCTCATCGAGCGCGAGCGCGCGGCCGGCCTTCCTCCGTGGAGCGTCCTCGAAGTCGCAGGTCTGCTCGGGCAGGTTTGCGCGGCGCTCGACGTCGCGCACGGCAAGGGCATCGCTCATCGCGACATCAAGCCGCCGAACCTGTTCGTCCTCGGGCCGAACCCGGGTCGCTCCTCCCCGGTGAAGATCCTCGACTTCGGCGTCGCCAAGATGATGAGTGACAACACTCAGCTCAAGGCGGCGCTCGCCAAGACGGGCATGAGCGTGACGAGCTTTACCCCGCAGTACGGCGCGCCGGAGCAATTCACGCGCAGCTACGGCGCGACCGGGCCCTGGACCGACGTGTTCGCGCTCGCTCTGGTCGGCGTCGAGTTGCTCGCCGGCCGAAACGCGCTGGACGGTGAAGATCTCGTGCAGCTCGGGTTCGCGACGGGCAACCCGGATCGACGCCCGACCCCCCGCGGGCTCGGCGTCGACGTGCCGGACGCGGTGGAGCAGGTGTTCGCGACGGCGCTCGCCGTCAAGCCGCAGGAGCGTTACGCGCGAGCCCGTGACTTCGCCAACGCCCTGAACGTCGCGCTCGGCGGCGTCGACATGACGGTGATGGCGCCGTCTCGCGTCTCGCTGCTCGGTGCGGCGTCTTTCGGAGCGCCCACCGAGCTCGCGCCTGCGTCGGCGCTTCCGGCGCGTGGCATGTCCACCAGCACGCCCTCCACCGTCACCACGCAGGGCGGCGTGCCCGAGCGCCAGAAGAGCAGCAAGGGAGTCGTCATCGGGGTCGGCGCCGGCCTGCTCTTGCTCGGCGCCGGCGCGTTCTTCGTGCTCGGAGGGAAGGGCGCGCCGAACGCCGCGAAGCCGGAGGGCACGTCAGCCGCGATGCAGCCGAGCGCCGCTCCCGTGGTCTCGGCGGCGCCCGCGAAGCCGACCTGCCCCGAGCGGACCGTCGAGATCAAGGCCGGGCAGTTCTTCCAGGGCTCGGACGCGAAGGACGCGCGCGACAACGAGAAGCCCGCGCACAACGTCACCCTGAATGCTTACTGCCTCGATCTCTACGAGGTGACGGCGCGCGAGTACCGCGCCTGCTCCGACGTCGGCAAGTGCAAGCGCGCGGCCACCGAGGTGGAGTGGCCGAACATCACGGCCGCGGACAAGAAGATCTACTCTCCGCTCTGCACGATCGACGACCCCGAAAAGGGCGACCATCCCATCAACTGCGTGACGTGGGACATGGCCAACACCTACTGCCAGGCGCAGGAAAAGCGCCTCCCGACCGAGGCGGAGTGGGAGTACGCGACGCGCGGACCCGACGGGCGAGTTTATCCCTGGGGAGACGAACCTCCGACCGCAGCCCACCTGAACGCCTGCGGCACGGAATGCGTCGCGTGGGGCAAGCAGAACAAGACCGCGCTCGAGGCCCTCTACCCGGAGGACGACGGCTACGCGACCACCGCGCCGGTCGGGAAATTTCCGAAGGGTCGTTCACGCTTCGGTCCGTACGACGTCGTCGGCAACGTCTGGGAATGGACCGCCGACTGGGACGGCGACTACGACCCCGTCGACAAGAAAAATCCGACCGGGCCCGAAACGGGTGAACGCCGTGTCATCCGCGGAGGCGCCTGGAACGGGAGCTTCGCCTCCTGGCTCAGGCCGTCCTTCCGGTACGCGCAGGTGCCCGACGCGCTGAGCCATGGCATCGGCTTTCGTTGCGCGAAGTCACTCCCGGAGTAGCGCGAGGCAGAGCCGGTGTAAGATGGCGGGCCATGGGGAACGGCCCCCTCGACGATCCCCGCCTGCGCGCGATCGAAGAGCGACTCAACTCCGCTAGGTTCGACGATGCACAGCGCTTGCTGTCGGCGTTGAGCGAGCGCGACTCGTTGCTCCCGGGCGCGTCGTACCTCACGACCCGCCTGCTCTACCAACGGGGTCGTCTCGATCTCGACGCCGTGGTGCAGCGGCTGCGTGACGTCCTCGAGCAAGCTCGAGAGTTCCCCGAAGCGCGGGCGCTCCTTCGCTCCGTCGAGGACCGGAGGTATTCGGCCGACCTCGCTCCGGTGTCGGACAACCCGACGCTCGTCGACCCGCGCGAACCCGAGTCTTGGAAGGGCTCGGCGGCGCCCGAGATCCCGCGCGCCCCCACCGTGCCGCAAGACGTGGGGCTCGATTTGTCGCTCGAAAGCCCGAAGCTCCCGACGCTCGAGCTCGGCTCGTTGTCGCCACCCGAGGCCGATCTCGCGTTTCGGAACACGGCCCCGGCGCCGCACTTCCAGCGTAAGCTCCCCGATCGTCCGCCCGCTCGCGACACGCTGCAGGAGCTGATCTCGATCGGCCACTTTCCAGATGCCGAGCTGCTCGGCTCGCCGCTCACCGCCCCGCCCTTGAGCTCACCCCCGAGCTCTTCGCCGGCGAGCTCGCGACGCAGCGGTAGTCCGCCGAGCTCGAACAGCGCCTGGCGCAAGCAGGGCGAGCTGATGTCCGGCGACACCGTCCCGCCGAGCTCCACCCGCACCGAGCGCCCCGTGCCGGTCGACTTCGAGCTCGGCCCTCGCAACGACCCGAGCGCGTCGCTCGAATTTCCGACCGTGCGCGCGCCCGATCCGTCCTTTTCTCAATCGGAGCCGCCGTCGCGTCCGGCCGAGCGAGTCGCGGCGATCCGTTCCGTGCTGCCCGCCACGCCCGAAGAAGCCGAGGCGCCCACGGGCCTCGGCGTCGCGGCGCTCCTCGACGATGGCGAGCCCGCGCGAGCGCTTGCCTTGCTCGACCGCTGGGGGAGTCCCCTCACTCCAGAGCTCGTGATCCTGAAGGCGCGGGCGCTCGCCGCGACCGGCCGTCGCCCTGCGGCGCTCGACGAGCTCGATCGCGTGGCTCAGGCGCCGCTCATCGAGCCGGAGCTCCGCGCGAGCGCGGCGCGCTTGATGCTCGAGGTCAACGAGCTCACGCGCGCTCTCGCCCAAGCCGAGCGTGCTTACGAAGACGACCCCGGCTGCGTGATGGTGCGACTGACGCTCGCCTGGGCGCTCGTGCGCGCGGCGCGGCGCTCGAGCGACGACGCGCTGTACCGGCGCGCGGAGGGCTTGCTCTCCGCGCTGCGACCTCGAGCCACGCCGATGCCCGCGCTGGTGCACGGGCTCCGCGCGTGCGTGATGGCGGTGCTGGGCGATCCCGAACGAGCCATCACGACCGCGCAGCTCAGCGTCGGCCTCGACCCGCGCTCGACCGAAGCGCTGGTTGCGCTCTCGCTGGCCTCTGCCCGGCTCGGCAGGCGCGGCGACGCGGAGCGAGCCTGGCTGCGGTTGCGCGAGATCCATCGCGTCGCGGCCGAGACTCTCACCTCGGCGCTCGAAGCCGTCGACATCGACATCGCGAGCCTCGCGCCCTCGTCGCGCAGGCTGCTCCAGGCGCGCGCCGCCGAGATCTGGGATCCGGTGGAGACCGCGCTCACCACCGGCCGCCGGGAAGCCGCCATCGGCTCCATCGAGCGCCTCGCGGCCGGGTACGTGCGCGCCCCGAACCAGCTCACGTCACCCGACGACTTCACGTCATTGGCGAACGAGGCCGCTCGCTTCTTCACGAGCGCCCCCATTTTCCGTCACTTCTCCCCGTTCGATCTGTCGCTCTCGAGCACCAGCCGGCTCGAGGCCGCGCTCAGCATCCTCTATGGATCGGGAGCGCGCGTGAACCCGCTCAGCGCAAGGACGCCGATCGTCCTCTTGATCGGCAGCTACCTCGGCGAGTGTGTCCGTCACGCTTTCGGGGGGCGCTGGCGCGGTACTCCGCTCGCGCTCGAGCGCGCCGCGGTGGAGGCACGCGGGCACGAGTACCTGCCCTTCGAG
>JAEZYO010000196.1 GCA_023419055.1 Pseudomonadota bacterium
GTGGGGCGTCGGCGCCCGAACCCATCCGGCACCGCCCCGAGGTGGAGACTTGTGCGGCGATGCTGCCGCGGGAAACGGACTGGGACCCTCAAGACCCCGATCAGTGCCAGGCCGATACCGACTGCACGGAGAAGCCGTACGGCTACTGCGTCATGCAGCCGCAGCCGCTGGTTCGGCGAACGTGCGAATACGGCTGCACGGTCGACGCCGAATGTGGAGAGGGTCGGATTTGCGACTGCGGTCCGTTCATCGGGGTCTGCGTTGAGGCAAGCTGCACGACGGACGCCGACTGCAGCGACGGGACGCTCTGTGCGGCGTACTCGGTTTGCGGCGACGTGGTGGGGTTTGCGTGTCAACACCCCGAAGATGAGTGCAGGTTCGCGTCAGACTGCGGCGGGAGGCGGTGCGAGCCCGATGCGGAGGGTGTCCGCCGTTGCGCGGAGTCCGGATGCGGCACACCCGGCCGCCCCTTCTTGATCGACGAAGAGGCTCGCCTCGCGGGCTCCACCTCGCGCTCCGATTGGCTCGCGAAGGACGTCGCGCTCGACTGTCAGAGCCTGTCCGGCGAAGAGCGTCAGGCGCTCGGAGCAGCGTGGCTCAGCAACGCGCTGATGGAGCACGCGTCGGTAGCGGCGTTCGCGCGTTTTACGCTGGAGTTGCTCGCGGTGGGCGCACCAGCCGACTTGATACGCGACTCCAACGCGGCTGCTTCGGACGAGACGCGACATGCGGAGCTCTGCTTCGCGCTGGCGAGCTCGTACTCAGGCGAGGCGCTCGGTCCAGGTCCGCTCTCTATCGACGGAGCTCTCGACGGGATCAGCCTGGAGAAGCTGGTGGTGACGGCGATCGCCGAAGGTTGCATCGGCGAGACGGTGGCGGCGGTGGAGGCAGCAGAGCAGCTGGCGCACGCGAGTGATCCTCGAGTGCGCGAGGTGCTGTCTCGAATCAGCGAGGACGAGACTCGTCACGCGGAGCTGGCGTGGCGTTTCGTCGCCTGGGCGCTCGAGCGCGAGCCGTCACTCCGTGGGGTAGTGGAGCGGGAGTTCGCGCGGCACTTGTCGGCGCCGCGAACGGTCTCCGCAACGGACGAGCTCGATCTGACTCGTCACGGGATCCTTTCGGGGCGAGCGCGGAGCGAGCTCCGGAGCGCGGTGCTCGATGGGGTGATTCGCGACGCGGCGCGGGCCTTGCTCGGTTCGCGGGCGCCGGTCGAACGCAGGAACGAAATGCCGATGGCGGTGTGAAGGTAACGGAGGGCTCTCGTGTATTCCCTGAAGACAAGACTCGATCCCTGGTGTTCTCGTCTACTGGCGATCGTGGCGGCGGCGCCGCTCCTTCACTGTGGAGGGAGTACGAGCGGCGGGGGCGACGGCAGCGGTGGAATGATCGGCTCGGACGGAGGCTCTGCCGGTAAGAAGGCGGCCGGCGGAACCGGGAACGGGTCGGCGGGGAGCGGCGGTTTCGTGAGCTCGGGGTCCGGCGGCTACTCGGGTGGCATCGCCACGGGCGGAGTCGGGGCCGTTTCGGGAACGGGCGGGGTAGGTGGCGCCGCGGGCGAGGGCGGCTCGGGCGGGACGGCAGGCAAGAATGGCTTCCCCTGCGAGAACCCCATGCCGCTGGATGGTTTGCACGACACGGGTTACGAGCAGTGCGACGGCTTCACGCATCGTCCCGAAGCCGTGACGTGTCAGTCGCTGCTTCCCCGTGAGACGGATTGGGTCCCGGCCGAAGGGGATACTTGCGAAGCCGACACGGACTGCACCGAGAAGCCACACGGCTACTGCTTACTGCCGAATGCGGGACAATTGCCGATCCGACAGTGCGGCTACGGTTGCACCACGGACGCGGAGTGCGCGGACGGGCAGATCTGCGTGTGCGGCTCGTTCATAGGCACCTGCAGGACTGCGTCGTGCGTGACCGACGCGGACTGCGGCGAGAAACTTTTGTGCGCGAGCTACGTCAACAACATCTGTATGGATAGCGGCTTCGCGTGCCAAAATTCGGCCGACGAATGCGTTTCGAGCGAGGACTGTCCGACCACGTTCTGCGAGCTCGGCGAGGACGGCGTTCGTCGCTGCTCGGAGCAGCAGTGTGCTCAGGTCGGTCGTCCCTTCCTGGTCGATGAAGAGGCTCGCCTCGCCTCGGCGGTGCCCAGCGCTGACTGGACGTCGAACGACGTCGAGCTCGATGCGAGGAGCTTGTCTTCTGCGGAGCGCGAGGCGCTCGGCGCGGCGTGGCTACGGAACGCCCTGATGGAGCACGCGTCGATCGCGGCGTTTGCCCGCTTCACGCTCGAGTTGCTCGCCGTCGGCGCGCCTTCCGATCTGATCCGTGACTCGAACGCAGCGGCCAGCGACGAGACGCGCCATGCCGAGCTCTGCTTCGCGCTCGCGAGCGAATACCTGGGCGAGCCAGTGGGCCCTGGCGCCTTGAAGATCGAGGGCGCGCTCGACGGGGTGAGTCTCGAGAAGTTGGTGGTCACGGCGATCGCGGAAGGTTGCGTGGGAGAGACGGTGGCAGCGGTGGAAGCTGCCGAGCAGCTGGCTCACGCGAAAGATCCCGCGCTGCGTCGCGTGCTCTCCTGCATCAGCGAAGACGAGACGCGACACGCGGAGCTCGCCTGGCGCTTCGTTACCTGGGCGCTCGAGAAAGATCCGTCGTTGCACGCGGTGGCGGAGCGTGAGTTCGAGCGCCATCTATCGGCGCCGCGAGCGCTCGCGGAGCGAGAAGAGCTGGATCTTGCTCGACACGGCGTGCTCTCGGCGCGCGTGCGCGGTGAGCTCCGGAGCGCAGTGCTCGAAGGGGTGGTTCGACCTGCGGCGCGAGCTTTACTGGCATCACCCGCCCCGTCTAGACTCGCGCGCAGGAACGATTCGACGCTGCTGGTGTGAAACGCCCGGTGCCGGGGCATCCACGGAGGGGACATGAGCGCTTTCAAGATCAGACTCGATCCTTGGCAT
>JAEZYO010000946.1 GCA_023419055.1 Pseudomonadota bacterium
CGACGACGGCAAGGTCTACGACACCGACCGCGTCATGTTCCTGCGCAGCTACCTCACCGAGCTGCAGCGCGCGACCGCGGAGGGCGTGCCCGTGAGGGGCTACTTCCAGTGGAGCACGATGGACAACTTCGAGTGGAACGCGGGCTACGGCAACCGCTTCGGGCTCGTCCACGTCGACTTCGAGACCCAGAAGCGCACCCCGAAGCTCAGCGCCGACTGGTTCCGCGAGGCGGCGCGGCAGAACGCGGTGGTGTAGCGAACAGCGAGATCGAGCTCGCAGCAGACGCGGCGCGGCACGCGTGAGAAAAATCGACGGACGACCGATTCCTTTTGGCTTCGGCCGAGGTCCATACGGCATGAGCATTCCGTCGAAGATGTGCGCCCTGCAGCAGACGTCACTCGAGGGCCCCCGGCACCTGCAATGGATCAATGACGCGCCGGTGCCCGCGCCCGGCCCGGGCGAAGTCCTGATCCGAGTCGCGGCGGCTGGCGTCAATTTCGCTGACATCTCGAGGGCTTACGGCACATTCCGGAACGGCCCCCAACCGCCGTATCTGGCGGGCTTCGAGGCGGCGGGTGAGGTCGTCGCCCTGGGGGAAGGCGTGACCAGCCTGGCACTCGGAGCGCGCGTGGTCGGTGTCGGATACGGTGCCTTTGCCGAGTATGCAGCGCTCTCTGCCCGAGTGGCGCTAGCGGTGCCGGCCGGTTGGACCGCTCGACAGGCGCTCGGCCTGGTCGTGAACTGGCCCACCGCGCTCGCCGCGCTCAAGCCATTGGGCCGCGTCAGCGCTGGGGAGACGGTGCTGGTCCACGCTGCGGCGGGCGCCACGGGCCAGGCCGCCGTGACGCTGGCCAAGCACTATGGTGCGAGAGTCATCGCCGCTGCTTCTCCGAACAAGCACGACACGGTGCGAGCGCTCGGCGCGGACCACGTCGTGGACTCGCGCTCCGAGGATCTCGCCGCGCAGGTCAAGCAGCTGACGGATGGCGCCGGCGCCGAGCTGGTGCTCGAGTCCGTGGGCGGCGCGACGTTGAAGGCGAGCTTGGGCGCAGCGCGGCCGGTCACCGGGCGAGTCGTCGTTTCTGGTTTGGCGAGCGGCGAAGCTGCGCTCACGAACTGGGAGCTGGTCTACGAGCACCAGGTCCACGTCATCGGCCTGAACATCGGTGTGCTGAGCCAGGCCGCACCCACGATCTTCGGCGAGGTGATGGGTGAGCTGTCCGCGCTCATCGCCGCCGGTGTCGTGCCCCCCGCTCGCCCCACCGCCTATCCGTTGGCGGAAGGCTCGAAGGCGCTCGCGGACCTGGAAAGCCGCGCCACCGTCGGTAAGCTTGCCCTCTTGCCTTGATGGCCGGTTCCCCCGAAAACGAAGAAGATCGCTTCGCAGCCGAAACGCGGCGCTACCGCCGCGAGCTCGTGGCTCACTGCTACCGCATGGTCGGCTCCGCTCACGACGCGGAAGACCTGGTGCAAGAAACGTATCTTCGCGCCTTTCGTTCCTACGAGGGCTTCGAGGGCAACGCGTCGCTCCGGACCTGGCTCTACAAGATCGCGACCCATGTCTGCCTGACCGCGCTCGGCTCGCGTCAGCGCCGAGTGCTGCCCTCTGGTCTAGCGGTTGCGTACGACGGGCCTGATCGCCCGGCGACTGTCGTTCCGCCAGGCGAGGTCGCGTGGCTCGAACCACTTCCCGACGCGTGGACGCTCGCCACCTCGGACGCGGACGATCCTGCCACCGTCGCGATCGCGCGCGAATCGCTGAGGCTCGCGCTGATCGCGAGCCTGCAGTATCTGCCCGCCCGCCAGCGCGCGATCTTCCTCCTGCGCGAGGTCCTCGCCTTCTCCGCCGAAGAAACCGCGGAGATCCTCGGCACCACGACACAAGCCGTCAAGAGCGGCCTGCAACGCGCCCGCGCCCGCATCGACGAGACGATGCCGGAGCGGGAAGCCCTGCTCGAACCCACCGACCCGCGCGCGCTCGAGCTCCTCGACGGCTACATCGCCGCCTTCGAGCGCTCGGACGCAAGCCTCTTGCTCGACGTCCTCTGCAAGGACGCCTCGCTCGAGGCGACGCCCTTCCGCGATTGGGTGACGGGACGAGAGAGGTGCCTCCACCTGCTCGAAGAGTACGTGTTGGGCGCCCCCGGCGACTGGCGTTTGATCGCGACGAGCGCCAACGGTCAGCCCGCAGCCGCTCTGTATCGACGGGACTCGAACGCGGTCCTTCGAGCCTACGGTCTCGTCGTGCTGGCCCCCACGGCTACGGGAGTTTCGCGGGTGATCGCGTTTCACGACCCCGCGCTGGTCGGGCTGTTCGGATTTCGGGACGTGCTCGAGGATTGATCAGCCCCGGCGCCGCACCACCCGCTTCCCCCTGTCCTCGCAGTAGTCGCACCGCTCGCAGAGCCCGCCCGGCTTCTCCCCGAAGTACTCCCTGATGCTCTGCGTCCGGCAGCCTTTTTCCTCAGCGAAGGCGAGCATCCGCTCGAGCCGCGCTCGATCTTCGGCTCGCCTGCTTTCATACACATCCGCCAGCACGGCGAGCGCGCTCCCTCTCGTCGATGTCGCGGCACCGAGCTGCTCCAAATCATTCTGAAGGACTCGCGCGCTCGGACCCGCTAGCTCTTCCGCGCGATCGCCGAACCACCACTCGACCGCACGTTCCACGTCTTCTTGCTTCGGGTGCTTGCCCGCGAGGAAGAAGCGCTGGATGCGAGCGTCGGTCGTGCGTCGCCGAAGTCGAGTCAACCCATCGTGAGTCGGGATGATTGCTTCGTTCGGTGCATGAATGTCGTTCGTAGCGACGAGGCGTGGGTGCCGAGCTCCTTGCACCTCATCTGCAGCGCGCACCACGCTCCTTGCCGGTACGGCGCTCGGCTCGAGCGCATCGGCGCTTCGCTTCAGCAGGGCGCAGAACGTTCGTCACGTCACCGCGAGTCGCGCGCATCGCACCCGATCACGGCGGCGCAGCTCACCCAACGTCGCGCGCTGGTCGCAGCGAGCAGCTTGCAGCACGCATCAGGAATCCAGGACTCGAGAGCCGGCTTCCCCGCAGCTGCCGATCGCGGCTCCCGAGCTCGGCGGAGCGATCCCACGCGAGGCAAAGCTTCGCGGCGCTCGGGAAGAGCTTCGTCGAGCTGCAGGGAGCGCCTTTCGAGCTCGGGGGCCAGGTTTCGCGAGTTGCAGGGAGAGTCTTTCGACCTGCAGGGAACGTCCTTCGAGCTGCAGGGAGCGCTCGCCGTGCGCGGGAACCTGGTCGCCGAGCTGCGAAAAAGCTGGAGCTAGCTGCGGAATTGCGTCCGCGAGCTGCTGGTTTTTCGTTCTTGCTGCAAGGGAGTCGCTGCGCCGAGCTGCAGGGAAGCTCGCTCGAGCGCCGGATCCGATCGCAGGAGCAGATTTTCTGAGATCGGGTGCTGATTTCAAGCGTGCCGGGCCGGCAACGCGCAAACGGGCGTCCCCGGCGCGCCAGTGCCGGTGAGCGCGCCCGCCACCATCACCGACTGCGGACACCGACGGTGCCGACTCTCGCTCCGCGATCGCAGCAGCTGCCGTCGAGCTTGCAAGCGGGACCGCAACCGGCGGCGCTGGGCTTGAGGCGCGACCGAACGGCCATGACGCTGAGGGCGCCGGCGAAGACGACGAGCCCGACGATGAGCTCGGAGCCAGGTCTAAGGTAGGCGCCGAGCGCGGCGGCAGCTCCGCCTCCGAAACCAGCTACGGCGAGGAGGGGGAGCGCGCAGCACGCGGCACAGCCGATGAACGCAGCGATCCCTGCTAGGGCGAGGCGACGCTTGGTAAAAAAGGAATCGGACTTGGGGGTGACTTCACGGGAACTCATCGCTGCCTCCTCTGATTGATCCCGAGTGGGACCACGTGACGGTTAGGCAGAATCCGAAAGTCCGTGACGCCTTGAGTAGAAGTTCAGGAAGAAGCCGAGAAATGACGAGCGCGCCGGACGAGAAAACCTGCCAACGATGCAGCAAGCAGCCCCGCGGCGAGAAGCAGCCATTGCGTGCGACTGAGGTCCGAACAACCGAGGAGTGCGGTAACGCTGATGACGCCGATGGCGATGCTCCAGTGCTTTCCCGTCCAGCTGGTGTCCACCTTTTCGCTCAAGCGGAAGAGAGCATATCCGCCCAAGAGGCCAGACGACGCGCAGACGAGTCCGCAAATGGAGGCGAGTGACTCTTCCGCGCACTCCGCGAGGAGCGCGCCAATGCCCAGCCCCGTGATCGACACGAAAGAACCGACGAGCAGGCCGTGGGTCATGGCGTCTCCGAGAGCGCGCCCGCGCCACCGCGCAAAAAGCGCCCCGCTGATCAGCACGGCGCCGACACACGAGCACAGCTCGGCACGTCGACCGATCGCAGCGGCAATGGCGACCAGCGGAACGATGAGCCACAGGATCCGACTCGCCGCGCGCAGGCGACCGAGTTCATAAGCCCGACGCGCGCGCTGTGCGAGAAGCTCTAAATCTGGCCCCGGAGGGTTGGAGCTTGTTCCTATCGCGTCCATCAAGAGCACCGTTACCCCGCGGAGCTGCCTCCGCTCGATTCCTGAGCACGAACCACCTTGCTAGCCCGGCGTCCATACCCAAAAAGGATGCCAGAGCCAAGATGCCCAATTCCTGGTGCCAGTGTGTTGGCCAGGTGCAGGGTTGGTCGCCGAGGGGCTTGGGGTCCGAGTGAAGCCAAGTGCCGTAGTTATAGGCGTAGGGCTCTGCCTTCGTGACGCTCCTCCCCTGAGAAAAAGCATCAATCTAGGTGAGACATTCTCAGCACTTACGCCCCCTATGTCGTCGCGTGTAGGTCACGGTCTACGTCCAGACGCCTAGATCCGGAGAGGCCAGCCTCGGTGACGGAGCGTGACGTCGAAACCTGTACAGCTCGAGCGCCCGGAAAGGTCGTCTTGTCCGGAGCGTATTCGGTACTCGAAGGCGCGCCTGCCCTGGTCACCGCCGTGGATCGCTACGTGACGGCTGACGCAGCGCGGCCCGCGAGCTTCGTCACGCCGGAAGTGCGCGAAGCCTTACGCGGCGCCCCTGCGCCGTGGTTCGACAGCTCATCGTTGCGCCACCGCGACCGCAAGCTCGGCCTCGGTTCGAGCGCTGCCATCTTGGTCGCGAGCCTCGGCGCGCGCGCCCTTTCCCAGGGGACCCTCCTCGACGAGGAGGAGTTACGGCGGGAAGTTTTCGACGTAGCGCTCGAGGCTCACGCTTTCGTCCAGCAAGGGGGAAGCGGCGTCGACGTCGCTGCTAGTACCTTCGGAGGTACTTTGCTCGTGAAGAAGGTCAGCGGCCGCCTCTCTTTCGAGACCGTCCGCCTGCCGCCGGACCTGCACTGGGAGGTTTGGGCTTGTGACTCCTCCGCGTCGACTCGCCATTTGATTGCCGCGGTCTGGGGATTGAAGGCGAGGAGCGCTACCTGGTTCCGATCGCTCATGGATGAACAAGCCAGGGCTGCCGAGGATGCCGCAACCGCTCTCGTCCTGGGGAACGCCGACGCCTTGATTGCTGCACTCGACGCGCAACGCGCCGCGCTCGACAAGCTCGGCGGCGCTGCCGACGCTCTGATCCTGACCCCTGCGGTCCGGTTTCTCGGCACGGTCGCCCGAAGTGAATCTTCGGCGTTCCTGCCGGCCGGAGCGGGAGGGGGCGACGTCGCCCTTTTCGTCGGCAAGCAACCGTCGTCGCTGCGATTTCGAGCGCAAGCCGACCTTCGGGGGCTCTCCCTTCTTCCGCTCGCGTTCGGCGCGCGCGGCCTTCATCCCCTCGACCAGCGAGCCTTGAAATGAGTCATCGGAACTCCCGCATCCCCGGATTCTACAAGTTGGAGCTGAAGGCCCGTCAGTCCGCGCTCGTCGAGGTGCTCGGTCTGAGCGTTCAGGAGCTGCGCGACGCCGTGGGCGACGGCGGCCTCTCGTTGCTCGAAGCCGACAAGGTGGTCGAGAACGTCGTGGGAACGTACAGCCTCCCCTTCGGCGTAGCGCTCAATGTCCAGGTGAATGGGCGCGACCACGTGGTTCCCATGGTCGTGGAAGAGCCGAGTGTGATCGCCGCAGCCTCGAACGCCGCTCGCATGGTGCGGACCGCTGGTGGATTCGTGGCAGAAGTCGTGGATTCGCTCAGCATCGGGCAGATTCAGATCACGCACCTTTCGGACGTGCCGGGCGCACTCGCTCGGCTTCACGGAGCCACGGACGAGCTACTCGCGGCGGCGGCCGTTTCCTGTCCTCGCCTCATCGATCGCGGCGGCGGGCCTCGCGCTATCGAGGTCCGGCGGCTGGGCGAGGACATGCTCGTGCTGCACGTCCTGGTCGATTGCGTCGACGCCATGGGGGCGAACCTGATCAACGCGATCGTAGAAACTCTGGCCCCCTCGGTCGCTCGTATTGCCGGCGGCAGGGTCGGCCTCCGGATCCTCTCGAACCTCAACGACCGACGTCGAGTCCGTGTCAAATGCAGCGTTCGCTCGCAAGATCTCGAGCTGAAGGCCGATGACACGACGGTCGGCCCGGGTCCGGACGGCGATGCCATCGTGGACGCCATTGTCTCGGCGTCTCGCTTCGCCGAGCTAGACGGGTACCGCGCCGCCACGCACAACAAGGGGATCATGAATGGGGTCGACGCGGTCGCCGTCGCGACGGGCAACGATTATCGCGCGATAGAAGCTGGAGCGCATGCCTACGCCGCCCGCAACGGTCGCTATCAGCCGCTCGCCACGTGGCGACGTGAAGGCGGTCGACTCACGGGCGAGCTCGAGATGCCCCTCGCCTTGGGGATCGTCGGAGGGACCATCCGCGTTCACCGCGGCGCACGGCTTGCTCTGAAGATCATCGGCGTCGAGTCTGCGGGCGAGCTCGCGATGGTGGCGGCATCGGTGGGCCTGGCTTCGAACTTGGCCGCGCTCCGCGCGCTCGCGACGGAGGGGATCCAGCGCGGTCACATGTCGCTCCACGCCCGCTCCGTTGCCCTGGCGGCTGGCGCGCAGGGAGACGAGGTCCAAGCCGTCGCGGAGTTGATCGCACAGGCCCGAACGGTCACGCTCGACGCGGCTCGCGCAGCTCTGACAGAAGTCCGCGATCGCGCTCACAAGTCGACGCTGACACTGACGACGAGCTCGCAGAGCGTACCGCTCACGTGATCTCCCTCCTGAACCAGGAAGAGTGCGCAGTCTTGGGCGAGCTCAGTTGCTCCTACCGGCACTCCTGAAAATCGTAAGTCGTACGAGCTTGCGACATTCAGCACGTGCGATCGAAGGTAGCCAGGTACTTCGAACGGCCGTAGCTCCGGGTCGAGCTCCGAGCGTTCGCACCTCGAACGCCCGCGCCGCGCGCCGCTCCTCGATCCTACGCAGGACGCAACCCGGTCACGGCAGCAATCCTCGCGCCTATATGGAATGGCCGCCGGCGACGCCTGCCTCGTCGCCGAAAAGGAGGAGTGATGCAGTCCGCCGTGAATTCACCGCCGCTGTCTCTGTCGGATGCCATCGCCCGTTGCATGGCGAACGAGTCGATGCGCCGTTCCCTCGCTGACGATCCCATTCGCCTCCTCGAATCCCAGGGCTACGATTGCCTCCTGTCTTCAGGGACCGAAGAGCTCTCGGCGCTCAATACTTTGCGCGCCCCTCTACTCCATTTCAGCGACGAGAAGCTCGGGAAGGCCGTGCGACGCGGCCGGCGCGGCCAGAACGATTCAGCCGCGATCGAGCTCCTTCTCGAATTGCGCGCCGAGATCATCCAAAAGGCTCGAGAAGTCTTTGCGGCTCTGGCGCCCCCTTCCCCGCTCGAGGCCATCTTTTCGCGCGCGCTCGAAGACACGGCGAGCCTGGCCGAGGTCGCTCCGTGCCTGCCTGCGCTGGATTTTCCCGCAGCCGTCTACGCGAGCTGTACCGGGCGGCTTGAGCCCGCCCTCCCTGCCAGCGTGGCCTCGCTGTTCTATTACATCGGCATCAGCCTTTACGACGATATCGTCGACAAGGATCTGGCCGAGGCCTGGCAGGATACGCCCGAGGCGGAGGTGGGCTTCGCGTCCCTCGCGTTGTTCAGTGGTCTGCCCGGCCTGGCCCTCGAGTACCTGAACGCGGACCGGACGACCGCCGATTTCACGCAGCGCGCGGCGCGCTGGTTTCAACGCGCCGCATACGAAGTGAACGTCGGTCAATGCCTGGACATCAGCACCTCCATCGAGAAAGGGACGACCGCAGATGACTGCGAGCGCATCGTCCGGCTGAAGACCGGCTCGACGGGCGCCTTGTGCGCGAGGCTCGGAGCCGAGCTTTCGGGTTTGGACGACGTCAGCCGCGAACAGTGGGCGGAAGTCGGATGCGCGCTCTACTCGGCCATGCAGATCGCGAGCGATATCCACGACGTCTGGGGCAAACCGGTCAGCCCCGATCTCGCGAACGGCATTCTGACGCTGCCCATCGTCTACGCGTGCGGAGCACTCGAGGGCGAACGAAAGAGCCGACTTCGAACCCTACTCGCTTCACGCACCGAACGACCCGAGGCACACCAGGAGATGAGGGCGCTCATCAGCGAGTCGGGCGCGCTGCGATATAGCCTGCTCCGAGCCGAGGTCTTCCGGCAACGCGCCCTTTCCGGTCTCTCGAAGCAGAATCTTCAGCATCCGGGGTCGATTCTCATGGCCTACATGACGGCCGCGGCTCAGATGGGCGACTTGACTGCGTGACCACCCCGGCTTCATCACGGAGGCTCAGCGTGCTCGTTCCGGGTGGCTCGGTTTACGCCTGCGATGCGGGCGAAGGGGATGCGCTCCTCTGCCTGCACGGCGGGCCTGGAGCCAGCCACGGCTATCTCACTTACGGCCTTCGCGCGCTTGCATCTACGTTCCGCCCCATCTTCTTCGACCAGCGCGGCGGCGGCAGGAGCGTGACCACAGGCGCGGGCCGGCCAAGCTTTCGCGACCTGTTGGACGACATCGAGTCGCTCTGCGAAGCCTACCGCCTCGAACGTCTCGGGCTCGTCGGGCACTCGTGGGGGGCGCTCCTCGCGCTGAGCTACGCGCTCGTCACTCGTCGTGAAGTCACCGGGGTGGCGCTCGTCAACGCCTTGCCGCTCGGCTCCGACCTGCTCACTACCCTGTTCGAGTTCATTTTCGCGCGAACCGAAGACGCCCGCGTGACCAGGCGCCTTTCGCGGGTCGAAGCGACCCTCGCCGCGAGCGGGGCCGTACAACGAGAGAGGGCTGTCGCCTTCGCGCATCAAACTGTTCCGCTCTTCGTTCGCACCAAGAATTGGTCGCGCTTGCCCCAGTACGAAGCTCCTGTCGATTGGCAAATGGAGATCTGGTCTGCCGCGCAGCAGCACGTTCAGCGAAACCGGCGCGCCCTTCCTTCCGTGTTGGTGGTTCAGGGTGAAGAGGACGTAGCCACTGCCGACGACGTGGCCCGTTCCCTGGGCGACATCGGACAAGCTCGGGCCGTCACGATTCCTCATTGCGGGCACGTGGCACCCCTCGAAGCTCCCCGAGAGCTCTGTGGAGTTCTCCGCCGCTACTTCGAGCGAGGCGCCTCGGCGCGTGGCCCTCGCTTCAGCGCGTCGTCCAGCGAACCGAGGTGTGAGTCACCATGACTACGGGCATTCTAGGTACCGGCTCTGCGGTACCCGAGAACTGCGTCGAGAACGCCGACCTGATCCGCGCGGGCCTGAACACGACCGACGAATGGATCCGCGAACACACCGGCATCACGCAGCGTTACGTGACCTCGCCGGAAGAGGCGACCTCCGATCTCGCCTACCTCGCAGCGTCGCGAGCGCTC
Organism: Pseudomonadota bacterium; assembly: GCA_023419055.1. The sequence goes on from JAEZYO010000946.1 coordinate 9,781, forward strand.
CAGGCGGCGAATGTCCGAGCGAGTGACGTCGATCTCACCATCTGTGCAACCTCGACGCCGGATTATCCGCTGCCGTCGACCGCCGGCCTCGTGCAGGCACGCCTGGGCTGCGCAGGAGGGGCTTTCGACGTCAACGCGGTTTGCAGCGGCTTCGCCTACGCGCTGATCACCGCTTATGGCCTCCATGCCACGGGTCGGTATCGGCACATCTTGGTGATCGGGGCTGACACTTACTCGAAAATCATCGACCAACGCGACCGCAGGACCGCCTTTTTCTTCGGAGACGGCGCCGGCGCGGTCGTCCTAGGGCACTCCAACAGAGGCGCCTTGCTCGCCGCATGCGAAGGCTCCGACGGGAGCCAGGCTCGACACATCATGGTGTCGACCGGGGGCTCGAGGCGCCCCGCCACCGTAGAGCGACTTTCGGACGGCGAAGGGCGATTTTACATGGATGGTCGTGCCGTGTGGGACTTCGTGGTCGAGTGCTTCCCAGCCGCGGTGCGAACCGTCTCGTCACGCGCTGGGCTCGACGTCTCCGACCTCACGCTCGTGATTCCGCACCAAGCCAACCAACGGCTCCTTCGTGCCTGCGCCCAGCGACTCGAGCTCCGCGCCGACCAGCTTTTCACGAACGTCGAACGCTTCGGAAACACCGCAGCGGCCTCCATTCCCATGGCGCTCGATGAGGCCGTCCGTGCAGAACGGCTCCAGCCGGGCGATGTCGTCGTCCTCGTCGGCTTCGGGGGCGGCCTCGCCTGGGCCGCCACCTGCCTGCGCTGGGGGTGAACTTTCCTCGACCGCCTGGCTATCGCGAGCGCCGTCACGGCAGCTCGGTTGGCGCCTAGTAGGACGGAACCCTCCTCCGGAAAACAAGATCATGAAGGCTCTTCTCGTGTTGGGCGCAATGGGTGTCGGGGCTGCCGCGGTCGCCTTGCAACAGGTCGAAAGTCCCTCGGTCGAGTGTGCCCCCACCGACGATTCGGACTCGGGCAAGACGGACCGATTTCAAGTCATCAGCGTCGACGCAGTGGCGCAACTCATCGCTGGCAGCGGGCCCAAGCCCTTCATCTTCGACGCGAATTCCGCTGAAAGTTATCGAGAGGGACACGTGCCTTCAGCCAAATGGATCGCGTTCGACAAGGTGACGGCGCAGGCCCTGCCGCCGGACAGGAAGGCCATGCTCATCTTCTATTGCTTCAACGAGCTCTGCCGGGCGTCGCACATTGCGGGCAACACCGCCGCCGGTCTCGGCTACACGAATGTCCACGTCATGACCGCCGGCATCCGGGGTTGGAAGAAGGCGAACAAGCCCCTCGAACGCGGCTAGTGCCGTGTCCCAGAAGTCGCAATCGTTCGATTGCTCCTTCTGAGCTCGGCTTCGCCAAGCGCGCGGCTACGCCGCGCCAGCACTAGCACGGCCTCGGGGCGTTCCCGCCCCCGGAAACTGGCTGCACCAGTTTCTCCCTCATCCGCTTCGCGGATGGCTAGTGCTCCTTTCTTTCCTTCTGCGCCGACTGCTCTTTCTCGCAAAGCGATTGTTACTTCTGAG
>JAEZYO010000973.1 GCA_023419055.1 Pseudomonadota bacterium
GAGGAAGGCGGAGTGCCACCGCTCGGAGAAACCTGGAGGCGAATCGCCGGGCGCCCGTCCGGATCGCAGGGTGGTCGAGGCGCACCCGCTCAGCCAGAGCGAGAACAAGAGGAGCGAGGCTCTCATCGCTCGGGCTCTTCCCGGCAGTGAAGCTCGACCTGACGCGGTGTGTACAGCCCGAGCGACACCACGGACAGGGTGACCGTGGCAAACGACTGACGCGTGCGGACGAGCGTCGCTTCGCCCGACGGGCAGACGTCACGAACGTCCACGGCGCGGGATCCCACGAGACCGAACGCGAAGCCGTTCACCCAGGCCCGATAGACCTGCGGTCGCACCGCGTGCGGCGTGCAGCCCGTCGAGACGCCGGCCATCGTCAGAGCCAGCGCAATCCCCAGGTGAAAAGGGCGGACAGCTCGTGACACGGCGAGCGACGATACCGCGCCTCCAACCGGTCGAGCCAGCGCTTACCGAGGAAGGCGCGGCGGGGCCGAGAGGCGTTTCGGGTGGGCGCAGCAGGGATTGAACCTGCGACTTCGTCCGTGTGAAGGACGCACTCTACCGCTGAGTTATGCGCCCGAAAACGAGGGCACTCCTCTAGCGCTCTTCGGCGCGTCCTGCAATCCTTCTCGTCACTTCGCTGCGCTTCAGCGCGAATTCTCGGCCGCTCGAAGCCTTGTCCGTGCTCGGCGCTCCGTCGGGATGCTATAGGGGAGCGCCCATGAGCGACCCCAGCGCGACAGAGCCGCCGGCTGCCCCCTCTCTCGAGGCAGCGAGCCCCGCCGAGCCCATCGCCAACGCGGAAAATGCGCCCGTTTCGACTGCAGCAAAGGCTCCGGACGTCGACGGCGGAGTTGCTCTCGAACGCCCACCGGCCGAAGGGACGAGCCCCAGCATCGCGCCGTCGAGCCTCGAGCTCGCGCGCAGGCGCGATCGCTTGGCCGGTACGGTGATCGTCGTGGCCGGTTTCGTCGCGAGCCTCGGCATCTCGCTCTGGGCCAAGCACGCGACTCGCCCGCAAGTGAGCGAGCCCCCCGGGCCGCCGACGACGGAGGGCGTCGCCAACTTCCCCGATCACGTGGACCCCGTCGCGAGCCTCCCCGGCGCTCGCAATCTCACCCGGCGGCCGATGTTGCGAGCCATCGTGGCTGAAGGGGTGAAGAGCGACGGAACGGTCGACCTCTCCGAAGGTCCCGGCCGCGTCCGCTACACCTTTCAGAGCCCCGCGGGGCACGGTCCGCAGCCGCTCCGCGAACCTGGAACCCTTCCGCGCCAGCTCTACTGCGGGAAGCAGGCTGTCCTCTTGCGCAAGGAAGGGCTCGTCGCCGAGCGTGACAAGCCGGACACCAGCTGCGCGTCTCGCCACGTGGAGCCGCTGCCCGATCCTCAGTGCTCGTTCAAGCAGATCTGGGGTGAAGCGCTCAAGGAAGGCGCACCCGGGGATCGCTTCGCGCGCATCGAATACTTCCGCGCGCGCTCCGGGCCCGCCTACCGCTTCGAGATCGCCGGGACGAAGCATCGCTTCACCTTGCACGGCGACTGCGAGCGCCGTCTGAACGGCGCGGACGCCACGAACCTGATCCCGTGAAGTGACGCGCTCAGCTCTCGAGGAGCGCGGCGATGCGGCCCCAAATGGCCGCGTAGACAGCCGGATCGGGCTTGGCGCCGACGGCGCGGTGCCCGGCCTGCTTGATCTTCTCGAGCGCGGGCTTCTGAGCGGAGGCCGGGAGCTTGTCGAGCTTCGTTGCCACAATCAAGGTCTTCGGCTGCTCGCGGTTCGTTCGGGGCGGGGTCTCGAGCAGCTCGAGCAGATCGGCCTCTTCCTCTTCCACGCCGCGACGAGCGTCGACCAGGATCACCACCACTCGTAGCGTCGGCCGCTCGAGCAGGTAGCCCTCGATCAAATCGGCCCAGGCGTCGCGCTCGCTCTTCGAGCGCTTGGCGTAGCCATAGCCCGGGAGATCGACGAGCTTGAGCGTGAGGCCCTCGCGGGTCTTGATGGAGAAGAAGTTGATGGTGCGGGTGCAGCCGGGCGTGTTGCTGGTGCGCGCCAGCCCCTTCCGGTTCATCAATCCGTTCAGCAGGGTGCTCTTCCCGACGTTCGAGCGGCCGGCGAAGGCGACCTCGAGCTGCACGGGTGGCGGCAGGCTCATCTTGCCTGAGGCAGCTTCGGCGAATTCGGCCGAGACGATCGGAGGGGCGACGGGTTTGGCTGCCAAAGTGCGCGCAGTATGGGCGCGCGCGGGGGGATCCGCCAGCGCCCGGACGCGCTTTCGTTCAACGAGCGCGACGCCCGAGCTTCTTTTGCACGAGATTTCGGAAGGAGCGGAGCTCGGGGCTCCGAAATAGCGCGGCGGCGATCACGAACGCGACCAGGAACACGAGCGTCCCGAGCACGCCGGGCAAGAGCCGGAGCGCGGGGTTCGAGTCCGGCCCGAGCCCGAGCGCGCGGACGGTGAGCGCGGCGAGTAGGCCCCCGATCAGCGACGCGCCGAGCACCCGCGCGGCAGAGCCCGAGACATCGGCGAGGTGCCGTGAGGGCAGGTGAGCACCGAGCCCCCACCACAACATCGCGAACTGTGCCACGGCAGCTCCGGTCACCGCGTAGCCGATGCCGACGTGACCGAAGGGGCCGCGGAGTACGAGCGCGAGCAGCACGAAGACCGCGAGGTCGAGCGCCGCCACCACGACCGGCGCGCGCGTGTTGCCCACGGCGTAGTAGACCGACAAGAGCTGCCTCACGCCCGCGACGGCCCAGATCCCGAGTCCCTGCGCGATCAACGCGCGACCCGTCTCGCGTGTCGACTCGGCGTCGAAGGCGCCGCGCTGGAAGAGCAGCATGACGATCGGCTCCGCTAGCGCCACCACGAGCGCGCTCGCCGGAACCGCGACGAACAGCGCAAGCTTCATCCCGAAAGCGAAGGTGCGGCCGAGCTCTGCGAAATCGCCCCTCGCGCTGAAGCGCGACAAGCTCGGCAACGCAGCCGTGGAGAGCGCCATGACGAAGATGCCTTGCGGAAAATCGCAGAGCCTTAGCGCCCAACCGAAGTAGCTCTGCGCGCCGGTTCCGAGCTCGGAGAGGAAGCGCCGCGCGAGCACCACGTCGACGTAGTACACGCCGATGCCGAACAACATCGGCGCCATTCGCTTGAGGACGCTTCGCACGCCCGGGTGGCCGAGCTCGAACGAGGGGGCCTGCAAGAAGCCGATGCGGCGCAAGCTCGGCCACTGCGCGACGACCTGGAGCACGCCGCCGAGCAGCGCGGCCACCGCGAGCGCGAGCCCCGGTTCGTAGCCGCGCGCGCCGAGCCAGCCGGGCAGCACGAGCGACACCACGACGAAGGCGACGTTCAAGAGCCCTGGCGCGAACGAGCTCGCGACGAACCTCTGGTACGTGTTGAGCGCCGCGATGCCGAGCGCGGCGGTGCCCATGAAGAGGATGTAGGGGAACACCCAGCGCGTGAGGAGCACCGTGAGCTCGAACTGTCCCGGCTCCTGTCGGTAACCGGCGGCGAAGAGAGTCACGAGCTCGGGCGCGAACGCCACGCCGAGCGCGGTGACGATGACGAGCAGCGTGAGCGACAGACCGCGCACCGCGCGGAAGAAGCGCTGCGCCGCGGCGTCGCCGTCGCGCTCTCGCACCTCCGAGAGCACCGGCAAGATCGCGTTCTGCACCGCACCCTCGGCGAGCAGCTGGCGGAGCACGTTCGGGATCAGAAACGCCACGAAGAAGGCGTCGGTCACCGCGCGGCCGAAGACCGCCGCGATCACCTGGTCCCGCAAGAGACCGAGCAAGCGGCTCGCCAGCGTGCCGAGCCCGACGATCCCCGCGCGCCCGGCGATCCGACCGCGTTCCTTCTCGCCTTCGCTACGGGTCTCCGCGGCTCGTTCCACGAGAGCCTCTTACCAGAGCTCGGGGCGCCGACGAAAAGTTCAGTCGAACCCGGCGTGCGCGCGCATGGCCTGGTCGACGAGGGTAAGGGCGAGCTCTGCGTCGCCGTCCTCGAGCGCGTCGTCGACGCCCGCGGCGGCGTGGGCGAGGCGAGCTCGGACGCCGGCTTCGATTCGAGTGCGACCGCCCCCGCACGCGCGACACACGAGACCGCCGTGCGCCGCGTCGAGTAACGCCGGCGCGGACGCCGGGCAGGGCCTGCCGCAACGCACGCAATGACCGAGCTCGAGCCCCCAGCCGAAGGCGGCGAGCAACGCGAGCCCTGCGCTCGCGAGGTGGAGCGATGGGCTCCTCGGGTCGAGCCGCGTGCTGAGCCGATCCAGGAGCTTTTCGAGGACCGTCCACACCTCGGGCTCCGGGGTGCGCGGCGGCGCGACTCGCCGGACCCAGGAGAGCGCGCGCCCCGCGGCTTGCATGCGATCGAGGTCGCTCGCGAGCGTCGTCCGCGGGACGGCGATGCGCGCTTCGCGCAGCATCAAGAGATCGCCGTGGGCGAGATCGTCGCAGCGTACGACGAGCGTGTGCATCGCCTCGAGCGACCCGCCGAAGCGCTTCATGCTGCGCCGGGCGCCGCGCGCGAGCGCCGAAACGCGGCCGAGCTTCTCGGTGAAGAAGCCGAGGATCAGATCGCTGTCGCCGTAGTCGACGCGTCGCAAGAGCAGCGCGCGCGTCTCGTGCGTTCGTGAGCTCTCGCGACCTCGGGCGGGGCTCACGCGCGAGCGTGCGGCAGCGCGCGCGGAGCGGACGACAACTCTTGAGGCATATCGTCGCCGCGGGGCTTGAGCACGATGCTGAGCGCCAGGGTGAACAAGATGAGGAGCAGCACGAACGCGATCGCCACACCGAAGCGGCGCCCGCGTGCGGGCTTCGCCGGGCTCGAGATCGGTAGCGGCGTCACCCACGCGACGCGCCGACTCGCCGTGTAACGCGCGAGCACCTCGTCCGGCTGGACGTCCACGGCGCGTGCGTACGACTTCAAGAAGCCGCGCACGAAAACTTCCCCAGGTAGTTCGTCGAAGCGATCCGCTTCGATACGTTCGACGCTCGTCACGGGCACTCGAGTCGCTCGCGAGAGCTCTTCGATGCTCATGCCTTTGGCTTCACGAAGTTGCCGCAGGTGATGCCCGAGCGTTTCCATTGAGAAGGGCCCAAGACTACTTGAGTTTTTCGAGCATGGAGCCGCATTCTTTACCTGCGGGCGTCTTCTTTGCGAGACCGACGCAGCGCTCGAGATCCGCCGCCGCTGCACTCGCGTCGCCGAGCTTCATGTTGCTCCGCGCGCGTCCAGCGAGCGCGTCTTGGAGTGCGTTACAGCCGGGTGCCTCGGTTTCCAGTGCCTGCGTAAAGGCCTCTTTCGCGGGGAGCGGCTCGTTCCGTCGTTCGTAGGCGAGCCCCAGGCGGAGCTGCCCGACGCAGAAGAGTGGTTGAGCGGCGATGCTTCGCCGAAGCGCGTCCACGGCGAGGTCGAGCTCGCCGAGCTCGAGGTAGGCCCAACCCAGGTTGCCCCACGCGTTTTCGGGAGTCTGATAGAGGATGTCCTCGGTCAGCGGTTTCAGCACGGTAACGGCTTCCGACGCGCGCTTGCCGTGAATCAGGACGACGGCGAGCGTGTTCCTGGCTTCCCTGAAATCGCTCTTCAGCTCGACGGCTCGCCGTGCGTGGATCTCCGCTTCCTTCAACCGGCAATCCGCGGGGCCGCGGCTACAAAAGTCCAGATAGAGGAGAGCGACGAGGTGATGGGCCTCGGCGTTCTCGTCGTCGAGCTCCACCGCCTTGAGCGCGTGATCCAGCGCTTCTCGGCTCTGCTGTCGCCGGAGCCAGAGGTCTCGAGCAACGTCGTATTCGGCCTCGGACTGGCGCTGGGGGTCTTGCGCCCCCGGCCCGCCGCTGCTTGCAGCACCACAGCCGAGGGTGACGACGAGGACGGACAGGCACCAAACTCGAGACAGCATCATCTAACGGCTCCTGCGCTCGCGTTCACGCTCGCGCTCGTGCGTCCCCCGCAGCTGCTCCTTCACTCCCAGGAGCGAGTAGAGCTCGCGCAGGTGATCCAGATCGATGAGCTCGACCCGTTCGTCCTGAATCCGGAGGTAACCGGCCTCGCGAAGCTGCATCACGATGCGCTTGACCGTGTCGACGTCGAGACCGACGTGCGCCGAAAGCTCGAGGGGTGACACTCGGAGCACCACCTGGCCGTTCGGCCGTCCTTCGCTCGCCGCGACCTGCTGCGCCAGCTTGGTGAGCGCGATCACGACCTTCGAGTGTTGGTCGCGCACCATGAGGATCTCGATCTGGTCCTCGGCGTCGCGAAGCCGGCGTATGAGCTGCTCCAACATGCGCTGACCGACCTCGGGATTTCCTCCGAGCACCTGTCCGAAGGTCGCACGATCCAGAGCCAAGGCCACGCTCTCTTCGAGCGCCACCGCCGTGGTGTGTTGAACGGACCCTCGCAGGAGCGCGGCCTCGCCGAACAGGTCTCCCGGCCGAACCACTCGCAAGCTGCGCTCCATGCTGCCGACGCGCTTCAGCAGTCGAACGCGACCGGTCTGGAGCAAGAACGCGAACTCCGCGCTCTCTCCGTCACGGAAGATGACGGTGCCCGCGGCAAAGTGACGACCGTACCTGGCCAGCAACCGCTGCTGCGCTTCGGCGCTGTCATCGCCCGAAAGTGTCATCGGACCGGATGCTACTTGAACGAGTCAGGTCACGTCGACCGCGAGCGGCGACGGAGGCAAGTTTGGCAACGTCGCTCCCACGCCCCGCACGTAGATGGGGTCCGCGGGATGTCGAGAAGCGTCGAGCTCACTTGCGAGCAGGCCGACCTCGCGGGCGTGCGGAAGGTCGTGCTCCCGGCCCTCGAGCCGCTCGAGATCGGCGCCCAACAGAGCCGCTCCGGCACCGATGAAGCAAAGGTCCGAGCCGAGCTTCAGGAGCTCCGCTCGTGCCGTCGCGATCGGGAGCGCCAGGGGAGCCAATCGCTCCTCACCGTCCGCCGAATACGCGGCGACGAAGATTTCGTCCCGGCGCGCGTCGAGCACCGGGACGCGCAGTCGGGGATCCCCGGCGCGGGCGGTCGCCGCCATGGCCCGGAGTGCACCTACTCCCACGAGCGGAATGCCGAGCCCGAGAGCGATGCCCTCCGCGAGCGCGATGCCGACGCGAAGACCGGTGAAAGAGCCGGGCCCCACGCCGACGGCCACGCGTTCGAGCGAGCGCTTCGAAAATCCGCTCTCGGCGATGGCTCGGTCCACGAGCGGCAGAAGGCGCTCGGCGTGTGAGTTCGCTTGCTCGTGATCGAAGCTCAAAACGACCCGCCCGCCCTCGATCAGAGCGACGGAGCCGCGGTGGCTGCTGGTCTCGATGGCGAGCACACGCACGGCAGGGGCTCTAACAGATTCGACCTGGCATCGCCACCGGGATATGCTGCTCTCGTTGCCCGCGATTCTGCCTCGCTTCGACTTCCGTGTTGAGTTCGCGGTGGCGAACGACATCGGTGCGCGACGAAAGCAGAACGAAGACGCGTTCGTGCTCGCTCCGGAGCTCGCGCTGTTCGCCGTGGCCGACGGAATGGGCGGGCACCGCGCCGGTGAAGTCGCCGCCCGGCTCGCGGTGGAAGAGGTGCGGAGCCAGCTCGCGCAACGCGCGAGCCAGCGCGTCCTCGAGAAATACGTCACTCGACCCGATCTCGAGTCCAGGCGGGCGGTCTTCGGGTGCCTTCGGGCCGCGTTCGAGCAGGCGAACGCGCGCGTGCGCAAGGAGGCGAGTGAGAACCCCGATTACGAGGGGATGGGC
>JAEZYO010001034.1 GCA_023419055.1 Pseudomonadota bacterium
GAGTGTGACGGCACGTGTAACGCGAGCGCGTCCGCCGAGTGCACGGCAGAGTGCAACGTAGGCGCTTGTGAGGCCGAGTGCGAAGCCAATCCCGGCGAGTTCAGCTGTTCGGGGGAGTGCTCGGCGCAGGCCGAGGCCCACTGTCAGGGCGAATGTTCGGCGGCCGCGAACAAGGGCGAGTGTGAGGCGAGTTGTAAGGCGACCTTCTCCGGCAAGTGCAACGCTCAGTGTGAAGGCACTCCTCCCTCTGCGAGCTGTCGCGCACGCTGCGAGGCGAGCTGTGAGGGCCAGTGTGAGGCGCAGGCCAACGTCGACTGCCAGATCGATTGCCAGGCCGACGGTTACGTCGATTGTAAGGGCCGGCTCGAGGGCGGTTGCGAAGCTCAGTGCAAAAAGCCCGAGGGCGCGCTTTTCTGCGACGGCCAGTACGTCGACCACGGCAACAATCTCGAGGACTGCATCGACTCGATCCGCGCCGAGCTCGACATCGAGGTAGATGCCAGCGCGAGCGGCAGCGCGAGCGGCAGCTGTGACAACGGCTCCTGTGAAGCCAAGGCCGAGGGCGAAGCTTCCGCGAGCTGCAGTCTGGCGAAATCACCCAACCAGGGTTCGGCCGGAGCGTTCGGCTTGCTGGCGGTCGCAGCAGGTCTCGGGCTCGCTCGCCGTCGTCGCTGATTCCGGAGTAATTTGGGGGCGTGTCTCGTCGACGCGCCCCCGTTCTCATTTTGTTCTCGATCGTCGTCGCTCTCTCGACGGCGTGCAAGCCAGGGCCCGGTAGTTCCTGCGACAAGGGGGAGGCTCGCTGCCTGGACCCGCAGCGGGAGCTCGTCTGTCAGGATGGGAAGTTCGTCGAGACCGCTTGCCGCGGACCAGGCGGTTGCTCCGTGGCGCCGGACGGCGTGCGCTGTGACATTTCTGGTAACAGCGCCGGCGATGTCTGCTCGACCGACGAGCAGGGGGCTTCGGCCTGCAAGGACGGTCAGACGATGCTGAGCTGCCGTGGAGGGCGCTACGTCGCGGTGCCCTGCCGCGGACCGAACGGCTGCCAGAACGAGGGATCGCGCTCGCTCTGCGATCAGTCGATGGCCACGCTGGGAGACGACTGCGGGACCGAGGGCACGAAGGCCTGCTCGGTGGAAGGGCGCGAAGTGCTCGCCTGCAGGGAGGGCAAGATGAGACCGCTCGTGCCTTGTCGTGGCCCGCGCGGCTGCAGCGCCGTCGGAGGCAAGCTCGACTGCGATCTCTCCATCGCGGCGGAAGGCGATGCCTGCGACGCGAAGCTCGAAGGCCACGTCGCGTGCTCGCCCGACGCGGAGAAGATCGTGCGCTGTGCAGGCGGCCGCTTCATCGCCGACGACACCTGTAAGGCCGGGAAGCGCTGCGTCGCGACCGGCACGACCACCGAATGCGCCAAACCCTGAGGCGAGCTCAGAGCTCGATGCAGATCTTGCCGAAGTGACGGCCGCTCGCGAGGTGCTCGAACGCGGCTCGCGCCGAGGCGAGGTCGAAGGTTCGATCGATGGCCGGCCGAAGCGAGTGGGTCTCGACGGCGCGGTTCAGCGACTCGAAGGTCGCGCGCGAACCCACGAGGATCCCTTGCAGCCTCACGTTGCGCATCACGGCCGGCACGAGGCTCGGCGTGTTGCCGCTCGCGACCACGCCCACGAGGCTGATCGTTCCGCCAGCCCGCACCGCGCGCAGCGACTCGCCGAGGGTGCCGGCTCCGCCGACTTCGAGGACGTGATCCACGCCGCGTTCGTGGGTTCGACGCCGCACCTCGCGACCGAACTCGGGCGTCCGAGCTAGATCGATGCCCTCGTCGGCTCCGAGCGCGAGCGCTCGCGCGAGCTTTCCGGCGTCTCGGCTCGTGACGAGCACGCGCGCGCCCGCGAGTTTGCCGAGCAAGATGCCGAAGGTAGAGACTCCGCCCGTGCCGAGCACGAGCAAGCTCTGGCCCGGCGTCAAAGCGCCTTCTTCGAACAGCGCACGAAACGCCGTCACCGCCGCGCAAGGCAGCGTGGCCGCTTCGAGGTAGGAGAGGTGCTCCGGGATCGCCACGGCGCTCTCCGCGTCGCACACGAGGTACTCCGCGAGCGTGCCGTCGAGCGGCCCGCCGAGACCGCGTCGCGGTGTCTCTCGTGTCGGCGGCCCGTCGAGCCAGCCGCGCGCAAAAATAGGGCATACGCGATCACCGACCTCGAACCGAGTGACGCCGGCGCCTACCTCCACCACCTCACCCGCGCCGTCCGAGCACGGTACGAGCGGTAGCACGAGCTTCGGATCGTACTTCCCCTCGATCATCAAGAGATCGCGGTAGTTGAGCGACGCGGCGCGCAGGCGGATCAACATCTCGCCGGCGCCGGCGCGCGGGACGGGCCTGTCTTCGAGCACGAGGTGGTCCACGCCGAAGCCGCCTTGCAGGCTCACGACTCGCATGGGCGCGATCATACCCCGGCGAGGGACATCCGTCGCTCGAGCTCCGAGAGCCGCGAGTAGGCTTCACGCCAGCCGAGAGAACGCTCGGCGACGCGCTCGTGGAGCCAGGCTCCGAGCTCCTTCATGTGCTCGCTCGAATGGCGCGCGAGCCGCTCGTCGGCGGCGAGTTTTCGCGCAGTCTCCGCGGTCAGTGCGGCCGGAACCGAAGCGAGCAGCGCGCTCGTGGGTCTACCGCGACCGGGCTCGAAGCGCGCTTCGAGCGCCGCGACGAGCCTCGAGGGCGCGCGACGCCAGAGCTCGGCGAGCGCGTCCAGGTTCGAGGGTTCGAGGCCGAGCGAGAGCAAGGTGTCGAGCTCGGCCTCGGGCACCGCTCGCCAGAACGCGAGCGACTCAGCTGATCGCCGAGTGCGCGTCCAATGGTCGACGAAGGAACGCCACTGCTCACGACTCAAGTGTTCGAATTCGTCAGCGCAGTCCTCGCTCGAGGCGAAATGCTCGAGCACGCTCATCGGCGCGTGCGAAAAGAGCAACGCGGCGAAGCTCTTCTCCAGCGTGGGTAGCTCCGGTCGCAGCGCAGCCTCCCACGCCGCCCAAACCGCGCGGAGGACGGGGGCCGCCTTGGCCGGCTCGCTGCCGAGCTCTCCGAGCAACGCGGCGCGCCCGAACGAGGTGTCCACGGCGGCTTTCCAGAGCTCCCAATCGAGCTCGTTCGAATCCGCGCTGCGGAGGACGGCGGCCGGAGCGGCGAGGGCGTGTCCGAGATCCTTCGCGAGCCTTCCGCAGAGCCTCGCGGTGCCTCTGGCGACGTCGAGCTCGGGCCAGCGCTCGAGCGCTCCCGCGATGGCGTCGAGACGCTCGACGTCCACCTCCTTGGCTCGACCCTCGCGCGCCGAGCGGCGCCGCGGTCGCTCCGGTACCTCTTCGGAGAGCGCGAGCAGCGCGAGCTGGTAGACGCCGTTCGAGAGCAAGCCTTGCCCGACTCGAGCAGAAGGCGGAGCGTCCGCGCGAGCGCGATGCTCGATGCGTGGAGCGAGGACGCGATCGTCTCGCGGGACAGCGAGCTCGAGCGCCAGATCGAGCAAGCTTTCGGCGCTCTCCGCTCCGAGCTCGACGCCTCGCAGGAGCGCGACGCCGGTACACCGCACGACGCACTCGACCGCGGCCGCGAGCGCCGGCTCGTCCCCGACCTCCAGGTCGACGATTTCGTCGACGAGAGTGGGATCAGGAGCGAGGGCTCGCTCGAAGAGCGCCGAGGCGACGCGAGGAGCTGCGTGCGGGCGGAGCAGCGCCTCGCCGAAATCGCTCGGAGCGGCACGGGCGAGCTGCTCGACCGCTTCGACCGTGAGCGCGCTCACGAGCCAGTGGGGGCGGAGCGCCAGCCGCTCTTCACCGGCGTTGGCGAGCACCCCGAGCCGCGTGAGTGCACGGAGCACTCGAAAGGCTCCCGGCGGTAGCTCTCGAGCGGCGCGCTCCAGATCTCTCGGACGGATCCCCGATTCCGAGCGCGTGAAGGCAAGCTTCAGCCACTCGAGGTCGGCGCCGAGGCGGAGCTCGGCCGGTAGAAGATCGGACCACTCTTCGAGCGTCCGAGACACCCACCAGGGTAGGTCGGCGTCCACGATCGAGCGCCTGAGCAGCGCAACCATGGCGTCGGCCGCTCCACGCTTGACCCAGTCCGTGCTCGCGGCGTCCGGATCGAGCAGCTCGTGGCTTCGCCGTCTCAAGTAGAGTCGCGAGAGCTTGCTCCCACTCCGGCGGCGGAGCTCCGTGACACCGAGCTCCTCCGCCAGACCGACCAAACCGAGCACCGCGCCGGCGCTGTCGAGCCACCCTTGCGCGAGCGGCCCCTCCGAGAGGTACGAGCACAGCTCGCTGCGCTCGAAGGTGCCCCCTTCCGGCAGGCGATCGGCCGCCCAATCGACGATCGGCGCGAGGTTCCTGCAGAGCTCGGCCGAGCGCACTACCTTGAACCCGGACCCCTCCGGAGGAGCGAACGTCGCCGCCACGCAGAGCCCTGGACGAGCGCGAGGTACGCCCTCGGGCGGATCGAGCTCCAGGTAGGTCGGAGCCGAGGGGTCATCGGTCGAGACGAGGAGACCCCGTGCGCGCAACCAAGCTCCAACCAGGGTTCGACCCGAGCCGGAGGGGGCGAGCCACCAGAGGCCGCTCCAGCTCGAGGGACTGAGGACCTCGGTTGGCAGGCCGGGAAACAGCGCCTCGCGAGCCAGATCGAGCGGGCGACCGGTGGGAAGGTCATCCAGCCTGAGGTGGCGCCCGTCGACCCGTTGAGTGGCCGGAGAAGACGCGAGGATGAGCTCCTCGCGCGTGATCCCGAGCACCTCCGCGAGCGCAGATTGGACCGATGGCCGGTGGGTGAGCCACTCGAGCTCGAGCTCTCGATCGAGCTTGCCGAGGAGAGCTCCGAAGGAGCGCTTCTGGATCGAGATCTCTTGCGGCCAGCTGGCCTGATTCAAGGCTCGAGCGGCGAGCTCGTCGAAGCTCTTGATGGGCGAGCGCGAAGCTCGCATCAGGTCCCGCAGCCAACCCATGGCTCTGAGGGGACTTTTTAATGCAGGATCAGTGCATCATGCAAGCATGATGCTGCATTCGCGACTGCATCAGCCTATTCGAGGGCTCGCATCTCGGCAGGAATCGAGTGCACCCTGCATTCTCGAATGTCTAAAACAAGCGCCAAGGTGACTCGGCGGCCTGCCTGAAGGTCCTGTGGCGACCAGGAACGGCCTGTTGGCTGGCAGAACTGCAGGCAGAGTCAGAGTTCAGCCACCGGGCCCGCGCTGGCGCTACCGAACGCGCCATCCTCCCTCGTGGAGCTCCAGAATGTAGCGACCTCCGGCGTCCAGTTTCAAGCCACTCACGTGCTGAAAACGATCGTCTCGGTCAACCGCCCGAACGTCCCAGCGGCCGGGCTCCCGGACCGCGATGGGTACCCGCTCGCCGACCGGGATGGCGGCGCCGAGCAGGTCCCCGCCCCAGATGGCCTGACCTTCCGGAGAGTCGGGGTCGAGCTTCGGATCGTTCACCGCTTCGGTCTTGGCCATGAAGAGGGCGTTGATGCCCACGTCCGTGGCGTTCTTGACCGCGAAGTCGACCGGCCCCTCGCCTGAGCCGCTCTTCACCGTGACGAGCCGGGAGCTTTCACCCCCACACCCGACGATTCCGCTGCCCACCGCGAAAACCAGAGCAAGAACCAGAGCTCGCATCGTGTCTCATCGTAGGCCCGAGTCGCTGATCGGTGCTAGAGCCATCTCCGCGCCCCCCGAGGCAACTTCGAATGGATATCGCACAGTTCGTGGTCGGCTACTTGGTGTTCCTGTTCAGCACCACCTGCCACGAGGCCGCGCACGCCTACCTGGCCTACAAGGGCGGAGACCCGACCGCCTACCTCGGCGGGCACGTGACGCTCGACCCCATTCCACACATCAAGCGCTCGCCGTTCGGCATGGTGGTCGTGCCACTGCTCGGCGGGCTGTTCGGTGGCCTCATGATCGGCTGGGCTTCGGTTCCCGTCGATCCCTACTGGGCGCGCCGCCATCCGACCCGAGCAGCGTTCATGTCGCTGGCGGGACCGATGACGAACCTGCTGCTCGCGGTGATCGCGTTCATCGTCTTGAAGTACCTGAACTCTCAGGGGACCTTCAGCGCGGTCGAACCGGGTTCGGCGCTCGCGGCGGCTCGCTCCGCGCTCTACACGCTCGTCTTCCTGAACGTCGCGCTCGCGTTGTTGAACCTGATCCCGTTTCCGCCGCTCGACGGGGCTGGTGTGGCGGAGGGTTTTTCGCCGCGCGCGGCGGGCTCGTTCTACGACAAGCTGCGCGAAAACCAGATGTTGCAGCTGCTCGGCCTGGTGCTCATCTGGCAGATCTTTCCGCGTCTGTTCGATCCGGTGCAGATGTTCGTATTCAGCTTGCTGAGAAGCTGAAGGCGAGCTTCACGGGATCTGTCGGAGCTCGTGTAGGTCGTCGAGGCTCCCGAGCTTCGAGATCGCTTGCGTCTCGATCTGGCGCACGCGCTCGCGCGTCACGTTGAGAAGGAGGCTGACGTCGTCGAGCGACGTCGGGCCCCGTTCTGCGACATCGAGCGCGCAGGAGTCGGTGAGCTCCCAAACCTCGAGATCGGGGAAGTTCAGCTTGATCGTCCCGGTCTCGGGGTTCACGTCGAGGTAGAGGTGGTGGCGGCACGCGACGTGTGGGCAGGGGCGCAGAGCCTCCGCGCAGTCGCTGCGAGTGGCCGGCCTGAAGAGCCCTTCCTCGAGCGCCCGCGCGCGCTCCGCCGCGAGCGCGACTTCGCTCTGCGTGAGGCGCGCTACTCGGATCGAGCGAGACCGGCGCCGCGAACGCTTGTTTCGTTCGGCTGGGCGCAGGGTTCGTGTCGTCTCGCTGTTCGGCAAAGTGGGGCCGACCTTTCGAGTCCATCTCTCAATGCCAGACCTCTTCGCGAATGGAAATAGAGAAGGTGAACAAATGAACGCCCGTCTCTGAACGAGAGCCTTCGAACTTTTCGCACATGGACCCACATTGCTCGCCTGGATGGCGCGACGAACCGCAGGCTTTTCGCTATTCTTTCTCGATGCTCCGGCACGTTTCCACAGCGCTCGCTCTCTCGGCGCTGGTGTGTTTTGCCACGCGGGTGGAGGCCCAGGAGACGGTCGGTGTCACTGCTGCGGAGGCGCTGTTCGAAGAGGGGCGAGCGGCGCTCGCGGAAGGGCAGCTGGACCTCGCCTGCGAGCGCTTCCGTGCGAGTGATCGGTTGGACCCCGCGGTCGGCACGCGCTTGAATCTCGCGGACTGTGAAGAGCGCCGCGGCAAATTGGCGACGGCCTGGTCATTGTTTCGCAACGCGGCGCTCGAGCTCCCTCAGAGCGACGATCGCTTGCCGATCGCTCGACGGCGCGCCGAAGAGCTAGCGGGGAGGGTGCCGCGCCTGAAGCTCGTGCTCGCCCCCGGAGCACCCCGCGATACATCTGCCGCGATCGACGGCGCCGAGTTCGGCAGCGGCAGCTTCGGTGTGCCCCTGCCGATGGACCCTGGGCACTACGTGATCGCCGTGCGAGCCCCCGGGCGAGAGACACGCCATCAAGGCATCGACCTCGTCGAAGGTGGGACCTCCGTCGTGACGATGCAGCCGGGGCCGAGCCTCACGGACGCGCTGCCCCCCGCGGCGGAAGAGGCGCCTGAATCGAGCGGTCACAGCGCTTGGATCTACGTGCTCGCTGGTGTCGGAGTGGCGGGCGTCGCGACGGGTACTACCGCGGGGGTGATGACGCTCGAGAAGAAGCACGTGGCGGACGACAACTGCGACGATGATCGCAAGGTCTGTAACCAGCGCGGCAAGGACGCGAACGACAGCGGCCGCCTGCTCGGCAACATCAGCACGATAGGCTTCGCTGTCGGCGCGCTGGGCTTGGGGGGAGCGGTGTACCTCTGGGTTTCGGAGCCGAACGATCCGACGAGCGCGCGCCTGAAGGCGCGGGTGACCCCGGATTTGGGTTTCCTCAGCGTGGAGCGGCGGTTCTAGGTCGTGAGCTCGAAGATCAGACAGAGTACCCTGCAGTGTTTCCTGGCGTCGCTGTTCACGGCAGGGTGCGTGGTGTCGTTCGACGACTACCCCGTGGGGAACGTGGACGGAACCAAGAGCTCGAGCTCGGGTTCATCGAGCGGCGGGAAGTCCGGAAGCGGCGGAAGCGCGGGGCTCGCGAGCGGCGGTGGAACTCAGGGCGGCACGGCGGGACTCGGCGAGGGCGGTGAGGCGAGCGCCGGAGCACCAGCAGCCGAGCCCGACCGAGATCTCATCGACGACTTCGAGGACGGCGACGACGTCATTTTGCCGAACGACGAACGCTCGGGCACCTGGTACGTGTTCAACGACGGTTCCGGGATTCAGGAGCCGGGCGGTCCGGATCAGGTCACACCGGCGCTGCTCGCGCCTGTTCGCGACGCGAGCGAGCGCGGGCTCCATACCTTCGGGAGTGGGTTCATGCTGTGGGGCGCTTCCGTGCGCGCCAACCTGCGCGCGGCAGCAGGCGCCCCCCAGCCGTACGACGCATCTCGCTACACGGGAGTCCGATTCTGGGCCCGTTCTGGTGACGACGAGGAACACGCCGCGTTCCTGCTAGTGCCCAGCGTCGGCACGACGATGTGCCCGGGATGCGGCGATCATTTCGGGACTGAGTTCGAATATTCGAGCGAGTGGCAGGAGTACCGCATGCCGTTCGACGAGATGCGGCAGCGAGGCTTCGGCATGCCCCGGCCCGCGCTCGCCAAGAGGGAAATCATCGCCGTGGAAATCCTGTTCGAAGGCGGCGTGGATTTCGACGTCTGGATCGACGACATCGGTTTCTACTGAGTAAATGGCCGAGCTTCGACGCAGGATTTCTGCAGTGCGAGAAGCAAAGAGCCGGGTCGCGCGCGGCTCGGACTGAATGGCCGGACCAAACGCAGGCGTGTCCCTGAGTCGCTGTTCGAGAAAAGCAGCGGGTCACGAAAAACCCTGACCGGACTTCGCGGCTCAGCACTCTGCATGGAGATGGCAGTGGGCTTGGACGACGCCTTCCCCGATCTCCGGCGTTGCCTCTTCGCGGCGATGGTGACGACCTCCTGCGTCGTTTCGTTCAAAGATTATCCGGTCGGGGACCTCGCGCCCCCGGTCACAGGCGGTTCAGGGGGCGCGGGTGCGGCGGTGGGCTCGGGCGCCTTCGGCGCGGGAGCGGTGGGTTCGGGGGCGGTATCGAACGCCGGCGCTTCGGGCACGGGCGGGAGTACGGGTGGGTCGTCGGGAGGGGCGATCGGGGCTGGCGCAACGGGAGGAACGGAGCCCGTCGGAACTGGGGGCGACGAGACGGCAGGGGCGCCGGGCAACGAAGGCGGAGGCCCGGGCCACGAACCCGTCCAGACATCGCCCGAAGACTTGATCGACGACTTCGAGGACCTGGACGACGAGATCCTCGAAAACGACGGACGCAAGGGTGCTTGGCTCGTCACGAACGACGGCACCGGCACCCAGGATCCGGGCGAGAACGAAAGCCAGCTCCCGGTACTCTTGATGCCCGCTCGAGGCGCGAGCCGTCGCGGGCTTCACACGACGGGGAACGGCTTTACCGACTGGGGAGCGTCCGTGCTCGCGAACCTGAACCAGGTCGGCAACCAGGCGGCGCTCTACGATGCGTCCCGCTACGCGGGCGTGCGCTTCTGGGCTTGTTCGGGCGACGGATTGGAGCACGAGGCGAGGCTCGCCTTGTCGAGCCGAGAGACGTCCACCTACTGCTTTACGTGCGGCGACCATTTCGGCAGCGATTTTTCGTACTCGGGGCAGTGGCGCGAGGTTTTCCTGCCTTTCGCGGACATGGAGCAGGATGGCTGGGGGCAGGTCCGCCCCGCGCTCAAGCCCGCGGAGCTCATCGCCGTTCAGTTCCTCTTCATCGACGGTCTCGAGTTCGATCTCGTCGTCGACGATATCGGCTTCTACTGAAATCGCTGCGGGGGCAGCTTCCGTTCCTCGGACGAAAAATCAGAGCGGCCTCCAAGGCCTTTGCGGGCGCGGTGTCCGACAGCTCTGAGTAGCGACAGGCTTCCCGCCACCGAGAGCGCCCACACGTCGGGCGCGACGCGGGTGGCGAGCCGTGTCGCGTCGAGGAGAAGGCCACGATGGGTGAGCTCAGGGAATCGTCCATGCTGATTTCGCTTCAGGCACTGATGGAAGCGGAGCGCGAGCGCGTCATCGAGGAGCAAGAGCAGCGCTTGCTCGCCGAGATGGAAGCGGAGCGTCGTGCGCAGGAAGCCCTTTTGGAAAGGCAGCGCGCCGAAGAGCAACGAAGGCTCGCGGAGCAGCGCCGCGCCGAAGAGGACGAGCGGCGACGTCGCGAAGAAGAAGCGCGCTTGGTGGCGATCCAGTACGCGGAGGTCGAGCGCCTGAGGCTCGAGGCAGAGCACCGGAGCGCGCTCGAGCTACTCGCGCGGAAGGAGCAGCACGAGCGAGAGATCGCGGCGCTGCGCGCTGCGGAAAGTCGAGGCAATTCACGCTACTTCCTGTGGACGGCGCTGGCGCTCGCCGTAATCGTGACGATCCCCGTCGCTGTTTACTTCTTCGCCATAGCGCCAGCGAACGACGGCCTGCGTGAGGGCTACCAGGCGCAAATCGCGAGCGAGCGGGCGCGCGCCGAGGAAGCATCGCGCCTCGCGCGCGACGCAGAGCTGAAACGAATCGAAGCAGAGCGAGCGCTCGACGAACGCGAGCGCCGCGCGCGCGAAGCGGTAGAACCCCCTCCGGTGAATAAGCCCGCGCCCGCGAGAGGAACGCACCGCGCGCCCTCTACGCCGACGTCGAGCCGAAAGACCGACTGCGGAAACCCTGATGATCCGTTGGATTTCTGCCTGTGAAGCGCGCGTGAAAGCTCCCGGCGGGCCGGTTTTGCGCGGTCCCCCGCACTTGACGTGCGGGCG
>JAEZYO010001066.1 GCA_023419055.1 Pseudomonadota bacterium
TTGCTCGATCGCGTGATCGGCGGGGGCGCGGTGGTGACGGGCGATGTCGTCATCGCGCTCGGCGGAGTCGAGCTCCTGTACTTGGATTTGAAGCTCCTCGTCGCGCCGGTCGACAAGCTCGTATCGACGCTGGCTCGGCCCGAAGAGGAGGCGAGCAAACCGTGACGGAAGCGAACCAGGGACGAGCGCTGCGCCTGGACCTCGACGCCGAAGATCTCGGCCGTGGGCTCGGAGGCCTGGTCGTCACGCTCCTCGACGTCGTGCGCCAGCTGCTCGAGCGACAGGCGCTGCGCCGCGTGGACGCCGGCGCGCTGAGCGAGGATCAGATGGAACGGCTCGGGCGCGCCCTCATGAGCTTGGAAAAGGGCATCGCTGAAATGCGCCAAACCTTCGGCGTCTCCGAAGGTGACGGCGGCCCGCCCTTGGCCGTAGTCGACCTGGACGCCCAACAAGAGGAGGCACGAGAATGGCAGTAGCCAACGCGGTGCGATCATCACAGCCGTCATCACTCGCCGACATTCTGGACAAAGGCATGGTCATCGATGCCTTCGTCCGCGTCTCGCTCGTCGGCATCGAGCTCCTCACGATCGACGTGCGCGTCGTCATCGCCAGCGTCGACACGTACCTGAGGTTCGCGGAAGCTTGTAATCGCCTCGACCTCGGCGCGCGGGACATACGCCCGCCGGGGCTGCCCGAGATCATCGGCGCCACGCACCGCGGCGGCCTGCACCAAACCGCGATGAAAGCGCGCGGGGCGATGCGCGGGGTCAAGGAGTACGCGTCCGACATCATCGACACGGTTCGGCGCGGTCAACCCCACGAAGAGCATCAGGAAGAAGCTCCTCCTCGGGACGACACCGGTTGAGCTCGCTCCTGGTCTACGGGGTGATCCGGGCCTCTCATCGCGATCCGAGCGAAGAAGGCGTGCGGTTCTTGCGAGAGCGGAGGCTCATCGCGGTGGTGCGCGAGATCGACGACGACGCGGTCTTGAACGAGGACGACGCGCGAGCGTATCTGAACGTCCTCACCGCGTTGCTGGCTGGGGGGCCCGTGTTGCCGGTTCAGTTCGGCACGGTGGCGCCGGACGAAGAGGCAGTTCGAACGGAGCTGCTGAGAAATACCGGTGAGGATCTCGAGCGCTCGCTGGACCGCCTCGAGGGCATGATCGAGTTGCGGGTGCGAATCGACGCGAGCCCGGAAGCGGAGATAGACCGATTGCTCGTGGAATCACCCGATCTGCGGCACGTCGTCCGCGCTCATGGCCGCGAACCGCTCTCGGTTCGAGTCGAGCTCGGGAGACAGGCGAGCCTCCAATTGGCGGCGCGCCGTGACAAGCTCGGTGAAGACGTGCACTCGCGGCTCGCCGTCCACGCCGAGGCTCACGCGTCCCTCGCGACTCACTCGGTCACCGAGCTGCACCAGGCCTATCTGGTCCGAGCCGACAAGCTCGGCGAGTTCGACGACGCCGTGTCGGCGCTGCGTCAAGAGCTCGGAGAGACCTACGAGATCGAGTACGTCGGCCCACTTCCCGCGTTCGATTTCACCGACGTCGAGATCGATCCCAACGGCCAGCGCCGTCATTGGGGCTGGTCCTGAGCGCGAATGCGTCACCCGCAAGGTTTGCGTTTCTGAGGCAAAGAGTCACGAATCGCGCTGCGCGTGGCGACAATGCGCGAGCGCTCGGCCAGCGAACGCACGCCTTAGTCAGTTACCCTTTGGGGTGATGGGTGGGCGGCCCGCGGCCATCGGCTCGATGCGCGAGCCGGCTCGGTCGACTCGAGTGACTTCGTGGCCGCGCATGGCACCCGTGATGCATCGACTGGAGTGCTGGAGGCGGTCATGTCCAAGTTTCGAACGATGCTCGGGGCTCTCACGCACGAAGTCGGTGAGCAAGCCCAGAAGGTCGGCGAGCTCCCGCAGAAGATCGGAGAGCACGCCCAGAACTTCAAGCCCTTCAAGGCGCTCGAGAAGGAGCACAAGCTCGGCAAGGCGTTGCACGCCGAGGCGCTGGCAGCGCTACAGCAATTCAAGAAGAAGCACCCGGAGATCAAGGAGCGCCTCGAGAAGGCACACGCCTACGCGGTGGTCCCGTCGATCGGGCGCGCGTCGCTCGTGCTAGGGGGTGCGTACGGCGTTGGAGAGGTCTTCGTCCACGAACGAGTGGTCGGTTACGGGGCCATCGTCCAGATGACGCTCGGCGTGCAGCTCGGCGGTACGACCTTCCACGAGCTCGTCATCTTCAACGAGGAGAGCGCGTTCAAGCAGTTCAAGGCAGGAAAGTTCGCCTTTGCGGCTGACGCAGCGGTAGAGCTCGTGAAGGCGGGCGCGCAAGGGTCCAAGGGCTTCGGCGCCGCCTCGCAGATCTATGTCTTCGACGAAGGTGGGATGCTGCTCGATCTCGCGATCGGCTTGCAGAAGTTCATCTTCAGGCCTGCTGCGCTCGGGAGGATGCGGACGGCGAAGGGCGCCATGGAAGAGGGCGAGGCGAGCGACGAGAAGGAGCGCGAGTCGGGCAACGAAGAGGAAGAGGAGGAGCGCGCTCCCGCCGCGAAGAAGGAGCAACCTGCGCACCATCACGC
>JAEZYO010000008.1 GCA_023419055.1 Pseudomonadota bacterium
CCCGCGCGCAAGGCGTCGAACCGCGAGCAGCGCTCGATCGAGCCATCACCGACGCTCTCTTCGCGCTCGCGGCGTCGAACGAGCTCGGTGACGCGGTCGTGGAGGTAGCGTCTCGCTCGGCGCACGCTCGAGCCATCCTCGAGACACTCGCCGCGCGCGCCCGCGCCGCCGGCCCGCCCCGGGACGACGAGATCGAGAAGCTCACGGCGGAGCGCTGGACGGAGCTCGATCGCCCGGTGACGGCGCGCACGACGCACCTGGTCGTGCTCGTCGAGAAGCCGGAAGACGACGCGCCCGCGCGGGAGCTCGCCGAGCGCTTGGCGCGGGAGCTCGCCGGCATCAGTGACACTGCCGAATTCGAAAAGCGGGCGAAGGCGGAGCCGGCGAGGGGGCTCGAGGTGCGCGTCGAGCGGCTGCCGGCGGTCGCGGCCGACGGGCGCACCTACTACCCGGAGCGCACCACGCAGGGGCCGGACTCCACGAGCTTCGACAAGGATTTCGCGGCAGCAGCGGTCGCGCTCCGCGAGCCCGGCGACCAGAGCCCCGTAGTCAAGACGCCCTTCGGCTATCACGTGATCCTGCTCGTGGAGCGCTACCCCGAGCATCGCGTCTCGCTCGAAGAGCGACGCGTCATTCTCGGCCCCGACGTGTTCGCTCGCCGCGCCCAGGTCGAGCTCAAGTCGCTCGTGAACGAGCTCAAGCGAGCCGCGCCCATCGAGGTCTCGCGTTCGGCGGACGATCTCACGTCCCGTGTCCCGGTCGCTCGATGAGCCGGCGCAACGCTCCGCTGGCGCTGCGCGATCAACACGAAAGTCCGTTCTCGGGCATCCTCGCGCGCCTTTGCGGCGCTACTGGAGCGTACGCGGCGGCGCTCGTCGATCAGGAGGGCGAGACGGTCGACTACGCCGGCCGCTTCACTCCGTACGACATCAGGGTAACGGCCGCCGAGCTACAGATCGTGCTCGCTGCCATGTACAGGTCACCCGCGGAGAACGTGCTCGCGGTCGACCAGCTCTTCGTGCGCTCGAAGCATCGGGCCTACGCGATGATCGCGCTGACGGATGGGTACTCGCTGGTCCTCGTCCTCTCGCGAAGGTGCTTTCGGGTCTCACGCCGCGCGGTGGCTCAGGCGGTACGGGAGCTCGAGACCGAAGCGGGGCTGACGTACGTGCGCGGGAGCAAGCGCCGCACCGAGCGCTGGTCCCGCGTCACGGTTCGGACCGCCCGGAGCGACCGACGGCGGCCGGAGGCCATCGAGGTCGACGGCGAGTGGTGCCTGCTCACCATCCTCGGCCGCTTCCGGTCTCGGGATCTCGAGCGGCGGGAGGTCGGGTACCGAGCGCGGCTACCGAACGGAGCCGAGTTCGCCCTCGTCCGTGAGCCCCCGGGTCGCTGGTTCGCCGAAGACCTATGATGAACCGATCAGAGTCGCCTCAGACTGAGGCATTCTGACGGCGAACCGTTGAAACGGTTGGCCGGAAGCACCACATTTTGGAGGCGAACCGGCGGCCGAAAGGGGTTGGTCGCGGAGCCAGCTCCAAACCGGTCACCGGAGAACCTCGAGATTTCTCGGCGAAAACGGCAAAAAAACGAAAGCCTGAAGAATTAAGTTGCGCAGGGGGGCGAATGGATCCAAAAGACCGCTCCCCGCGCCGGTGCCCCCGGCAACCGGGGCGGTCGGTCCTTTCAAGGGACCCGAGAAGCGCTCCACGCGCCTCTCAGTCCCACCTGACCTTATCCACAGCTTGGTCCCAAGGGTCCAAGTGGCGGAAAAGCTCTTGTCGAAAGATCCGTCCGGGGTCACGCGGACCCGAAAGATTCGGTAAAAATCTCTTGACGAAAGAGATACCCGAAACTAGGTTCCGCGGCCCGCTCGGGAGAAAAACTCCCCTCGGTCCTTGAAAACTGAGTCCCATCACCCGCGAGAAATCGCGTGGGTGATACATCTGCTCCTACGTTCCCCCCGAACGTAGAAGAGCAGCCTAGTGAGCATTAAAGGCGATGTTCGGGTTAGCCCTCGAGCATCTGCCGAAGGATTCAAACTGGAGAGTTTGATCCTGGCTCAGAACGAACGTTAGCGGCGCGCCTAACACATGCAAGTCGTGCGAGAAAGGGCTTCGGCCCCGGTAAAGCGGCGCACGGGTGAGTAACACGTAGGCAATCTGCCTCTGAGTGGTGGATAACCTTCCGAAAGGAGGGCTAATACAGCATAAGACCACGGGTTCGCAGAACCTGAGGTCAAAGCGGACCTCTTCACGAAAGTTCGCGCTTGGAGATGAGCCTGCGGCCCATCAGCTAGTTGGTAGGGTAACGGCCTACCAAGGCGAAGACGGGTAGCTGGTCTGAGAGGACGAACAGCCACACTGGAACTGAGACACGGTCCAGACTCCTACGGGAGGCAGCAGTGGGGAATCTTGCGCAATGGGCGAAAGCCTGACGCAGCGACGCCGCGTGAGCGATGAAGGCCTTCGGGTTGTAAAGCTCTGTGGGGAGAGACGAATAAGGTGCAGCTAATACCTGCATCGATGACGGTATCTCCTTAGCAAGCACCGGCTAACTCTGTGCCAGCAGCCGCGGTAAGACAGAGGGTGCGAACGTTGTTCGGAATTACTGGGCGTAAAGCGCGTGTAGGCGGCAGCGTGTGTCGGGC
>JAEZYO010000043.1 GCA_023419055.1 Pseudomonadota bacterium
CGGGGCAGGCGTCTCCGAAGCTCGCCGGCTGCGGGCAGTGCGTGAAGAAGACCGAGATCTGTAACGGCTGCGACGACGACTGCGACGGGCAGATCGACGAGGACGTGCCGCCCGTCCCCTGCGGGCGCACGAGCCCCGCGCACTGCAAGGGCGTGCAGACGTGCGTTCCTTCCTCCGGCGCGGTCGGCGCCTGCAACGGGAGCCCACCCGTCGTGTCGTTCACGGCGTGCACGAACGACGTCCAGACCGAGAGCTGCAACAACCAGGACGACGACTGCAACGGCGTCGTCGACGACGATATCCCGGGCCTGCCCGCGGCCTGTAGCCTCAACGGCCAACCTCTCGATGCGGGCGAGTGCGTGGCGGGTACCTTGCTCTGCCAGGCAGGTCAGCAGAAGTGCCTGAACTACAAGGGACCGTCCCCCGAGATCTGCGACGGCAAGGACAACGACTGCGACGGGAACATCGACGAGCCCAACGACATGACGGGCGTGGGCTTGCCTTGCGGCACCGAGGTAGGAAACTGCGAGAAGGGCGTGACCGCGTGTAGCGGCGGCGTCATCGTCTGCAATCAACCGCTCGGTCCGTTGCCCGAAGAGTGCGACGGTGAGGACAACAACTGCAACGGTCTCATCGACGAGGCGCCGCTCGACGATCAGCCCGGCGAGACCGGCTGCTGGGATCTCGCGCCGAACGATCCGCTCTGCGCGCAGAGCTGCAACTTCTTGCCGTACGGCGTCTGGTGCGCTCCAGCGGGCGCGGACTGCCAGGACATCGGCAGCTTGAGCAACACGCCCTGCTCGCTCGGAACGCTGACGTGCCAGGGCGGCGCGTGGCAGTGCGTGGGCGGCGTTCCTCCGACCGCGGAGCGGTGCGACGGCGTGGACAACGACTGCGACTCCGACGTGGACGCCGAGGACACGGATACGCTGCCCGCGCCGATCGGGGATCCGTGCGGGCAGGATGGCCCCTTGCCCTGCAAGGAAGGGACGATCATCTGCGAGAAGGGCGCGCCGAAATGCGACGACGGGCAGGGTCCGGTGGCAGAGGTGTGCGACGCCATCGACAACGACTGCAACGGCGTCGTCAACAACGGCATCCCGCTCGGTGACAGCTGCACGATGCAGTACGACGCGGTCGCATATCCCGGCGATCGCACGCAGGGGCTCTGTAGGCCCGGCCAGCTCCAGTGCACCGAGGACGGCACGCTCGAGTGCGTGGGCGGTGTCGGGCCCTCGGCGGAAATCTGCGACGGGCTCGACAACGACTGCGACGGCGTGACGGACGAGCCGGGCAAGGCGCCCGACGGCGTCGCCGGTACCGTCGATCCGAAGGACGAAGACAAGGTGCTCGGCGAAGCCTGTGGCGGCGCGGGTACCGGCACCTGCAAGGCAGGAAAGTGGGGCTGCGAGAAGGGGGCGGTCGCCTGCGTCGGCGGCATCCAAGCGCAGCCCGAGATCTGCGACTGCATCGACAACGACTGCGACGGTCGAATCGACGAAGAAGCCGAGCCCGGCGAGATGGCGCTCTGCTCGAGCGGCAAGACCTGCGTGGAGGTGACCGCGGATCTCTGCCAGTGCGCGGCCGAGTGCGGGTCGGGTGAGTTCCCCTGTCCCGGCGGCTTCACCTGCCGCACCGATCTCGAAATCAGCGGCACCGACGACGAGGCCCCCGACGTTTGCGTGGTCTCCGATCCGTGCGGCCTCGAAGGTTGCTCGAACAAGACCGTGACCAGCAGCGGCGGTCAGGTGGAATGCGCTCCGCTCGGCAGCCAGCCGGCGAGCAGCCGCCCGATCCCCGAGTGTACTTGCTCGGGCCTCAGCGGTTGCCAGAGCCCGTGCTCCGGCGCCGAGTGCCCCGACGGGCAGCGCTGCGTGTCGGTCGATCCCTTCGTCGGCGAGTGTCGCTCCGAAGATCTCTGCATGCTGTTCGGCTGTCCGAGCGGGCAGTTTTGCACGATGGACGGCTGTCTGGGTAACCCCTGCGCCGAGTCGGAGTGCGAGGAGGACGAGGTCTGCAAGCCGAGCCCCGATCGCTTGACCGCCGAGTGCGTGCCGTCTTGCGCCGGCGTGAAGTGCGGCGAGGGCGAGCTCTGCGAAGACGGCGAGTGCAAGGCGACCGGGTGTGACGAGGATTGTCCCGACGGACAGTTTTGCCTCGGAGAGGACGAGCGAGCCTGCCGTAAGAGCGCGTGCCCGTACGTGACGAGCACGGGCGCCTTCTGCGACGACGGCAGTTACTGCGACGTCGCGACGGGTAGCTGCGGGGTCGATGACCCTTGCGGCGGCGTCGTGTGCCCCGTGGGTGAGTATTGCGCCTTCGGTCAGTGCCAGAGTCCGAAAGCGACGGATCCGCCCGACACGGGGGAGGGAGGCGACGGCGGAGAGGGGCCGATCTCGAGCGCCGGCACCGACGGTTCACCGAAGTCGAGCCGCGCCGTTTACGGGCTCGCGACCGGAGGCGGTGGCTGCGGCTGCAGGACCGTCGGGCACGAAAGGCGAGCCGCAGGAGGCTTCTTGGCTCTCCTGCTCGTGGGCGCTGCCTTCGAACGCAGGCGGAGGCGTCGACAGACCGATGGGCTGCGCGCCGAGGGAGGTGTGTCGTGAGCGTCCGCAACTTCACGGGCTTCGTGGTCGCGATTTCGGCCCTCTGGTTCGGGAGCGGTTGTACCGCGGAAGGCTATTGCTTCTCGGGTTGCGACGAAGAGCTCAAGTCGGGCGAGTCCGGCGGGAGCGGGGGTGACACCAGCTCCTCGGGAGGCTCCATCAGCTTCGGCGGCAAGGACGGCGGTGGCGGCACCGTCGCGATCGGGGGAAGCGGCAACGGAAACTGCGGGCTCGACGAGATCTGCGACGGAATCGACAACGACTGCGACGGTCAGATCGACGAGGACTTCGACTTCACGCAGCCGGAGACCTGCGGCACGTGCTCGAACGATTGCCGTACGCTCCTGGTCGCTGCCGAGCAGGACAGCATCACCTGCACGCCTCCCGACGAAGAAGAGCTCGGGAAGAAGGCAGGGTCTTGCACCTTCTCGGCCTGCGCGCCCGACTTCTGGGACGCGGACGGCGAACAGAGCACGGGCTGCGAGCTCTACTGCGTGTGGAACCCGGAGGGGAAAAACACGACCGACCCGGGCGGCGCGACCGGGTGCGGAAAAGACGACGACTGCGACGGACTGATCGACGAGGACGTCGACACCTGCGACGAAGAAAATTGCGGTCGTTGCGGCCACCAATGTGTGGTGCCGAACGCGACCGCGCAGTGCACGAAGCAGGGCGACGCCGAGGTGTGCAACGAGGACAACACGCAGTGCACCGTCAAGAAGTGCAACGAGGGCTACTACGACCTCGACGGCGCGTCTCAGAACGGCTGTGAGTACCAGTGCACCCCGAACGGGGCCGAGACCTGCGACGGCGTGGACAACGACTGCGACGGCCTCATCGACAACGCCGATCCCGACCTCGACGCCAAGGACAGCGAGGTCGGCTCGAGCTGCCAGGGTGGAACTCAAGGCGTGTGCGCTGCCAAGGCGCACCAGGGCGTCCGGAAGTGCATCGACGCCCAAGTGAAGTGCTGCGACAAGGCGTCGAACTCCGTTGCGAGCCCGTATCCGAACTTCCCGTCCACGGGCGTTCAGAACGGCGTGTGCGACGACCCGGACCAGGATCCGACCCAGAACGGCGTGGTGTTCCCCGGCGATCTCGAGGAGAAGTGCAACAACCTCGACGACGACTGCGACGGGTCGAAGGACGAGATCATCGATCTCGTGGACGACGGCAAGGCTTGCGGCCCCCACCAGGGGATCTGCCAGCAGGGCACCGAGCAATGCGTCGCGGGCAAGCTCGTCTGCCTCGGCGCGACCACGCCCGGCGTCGAGGTGTGCAACGGCACCGACGACGACTGCGACGGTGTGGTGGACGGCATCGTCGGGGCGTCGCCCGTCGAGTGCACCGGTAACGCTTCAGCGTGCACCGGAGGTCGTGTTTGTCGAAAGGTGGCCGGCAGCAGCAAGTCGTACTGCGCGGATCCGCCCAGCGACGTCGCGACCCGCAGCGGCAACACGCTGACGATCAAGGCGTGCAACGTGCCGCCGAGCCCGCCGTGCTGGAACAAGCTCACCGGCGACGCGGTAGCGTGCAACCCGCAGGATCCGAACGTCGAGGCGCTGCCGCAGGCATGCTCCGCCGGAGTGCTCTTGTGCGATGGCGGCGCCAAGGTTTGCAGCGGCGATCAATCCGCCTCGGTCCCCGGGGACGCCTGCGGTCAGGACTCGAACTGCAACGGCACCTACGACGCCGAGGTCGACTTCTTGCTCGACGAGAACAACTGCGGCGGGTGCGGGCGGCGTTGCGGTGAGCCGGGCGACAACCGAGCCTGGTTCTGCGACAACGGGGACTGCCACGAGGACGCGGTGAAGGGCGACCCGGACTACGTGCCGTGCCTCCCCGGCTTCACCGACTGCGACGGCGACGGCAAGTGCACGACGACGTGCGTGTACCGCGGGCCGGAGCAATGCAACGGCGTCGACGACGACTGCGACTGCAGCGTCGACGAGGACTCCCCCAAGATGGTCCGCCCGACCATGGCGGAGACCTGCGGCGTCTCCGCGGGTGCCACGGACGCCGCCTGCAAGGACACGAACGTCCTGAAATGCCAAGGCGGCGCGTGGGTCTGTGACTTCTCCACGCTTTACCCCGGCTACTGCACGAACGGAGGGAATTGTCTCGCGAGCCCCGATCCGTGCGAGACCATCGCGGCCCCCGACAAGGACAACAACTGCAGCGGCGTCGCGAACGAGGAGTTCTTGTTCCCGGTGCGCACGGCGCGGGCGCTCGGGCAGGCGTGCTTCAGCGACGACGGGTTGCCTTTCCCGGGTCACGGCGACTGCCGCCGAGAAGGGGTCTACGACTGCAACGGGGCCGGAACCGACACCGTCTGCTCGGCGACCACCAAAGATACGTCGAAGGTGCACCAAGAGGAGTGCAACGGCGAGGACGACGACTGCGACGGCCTGGTCGACGAGTACAAGAACACCAACAGCGCCGGCAGCTACGTGATCCCGGCCGTGGTTCAGGTGGGCTCGACCTACGTCTTCCAGTTCGAGGCATCTCGCCCCGACGCGAACCACGAGACCCCCGGGTCCGGCAACGGCTACCACGTCGACGCGAGCAGCGCGCCGCTCGGGACTCCGCTCGATCAGACGCTGGCCTGCTCGACGGCAGGACGCTTGCCCTGGTTCAACGTCACGCCCGACGAAGCCATGCAGACGTGCGAAGCCATCGGCGGCCGGCTGTGCTCGCGCGCCGAGTGGACGGACGCCTGCAACGGCACGAGCAACTCGTGCTCCTGGGCGTACGGCGCGTCCTGCACGTCACCGGCGAACTACAGCAGCGGGCCGTATTGCAACCTCGCGTCCTTCGTCAACTCGAGCTCCGTGCTCGTGACGCAGTCCAACCAGCTCAGTCAGTGCTGGAGCGAGCTCGGCGCGAAGGACATCTTCGACCTCACGGGTAACCTCCGCGAGATCACGCAGGGCAGCAGCAACTACCCGCTGATGGGTGGAGCCTTCAACACCGAGTCCGAAGCCGGCGCTGCCTGCAGCTTCGACTTCTACTCCGTCGGGCTGCAATTCAGCTTGTACGACACCGGGTTCCGCTGCTGCTTCGATCAAAGCCCGCTCTGAGGACGAAAGGACCACCGAGTTCCATGAAGCGCTTCAATCAGTCGTTCCTAGTTCGTGGATTCTGCGCGCTCGCGGCGGCGTCCTTGCTCGCCTTCGGCTGCGGCGAGAGCGGCAGCTCCGATGACGGCGGGGCGGGGGGCGCCGGCGGGAGCGCGGGGAAGAAGCAGGAGAGCGGCGGCTCCACTTCGCAAGGCGGCGACGACTCGGGCTCCGGCGGTAAGGGAGGTACCGGCGGTAAGGGAGGTACCGGCGGTACCGGGGGCAAGGGCGGTACCGGGGGCAAGGGCGGTGACGGAGGCTCGGGCGGAAGCAGCGCCGGTACGAGCGGCGCCGGAGGAACGAACGGAGGATCCGATCCGACGGGCGCGGGTGGCGATCCAGGGATGGGCGGCGATCCGGGGACCGGCACGGGCGGCGATCCTGGAACTGGCGCGGGCGGTGATCCCGGCACCGGGTCCGGCGGCGATCCTGGCGCCGGCGGAGCCGGACAGGAACCGAACCTCTGCGACTCGAACGAGGATTGCAGCGACGGCACGTTCTGTAACGGCCCCGAGCAATGTGTCGGCGTCGGTCAGGCGGGCGCCGACGAGCGAGGGTGCGCGGCCGGCACTCCAGTGAGCTGCCCGCAAGACAACTACGCCTGCACCACGCAGTTCTGCGACGAGGATCTCGACGAGTGCACCACCGTCGTCAACGACGCGGTGTGCGACGACGGCAAGTACTGTAACGGCCCCGAACGCTGCGATCCGGAGAGCTCGAAGAAGAACGCGCAGGGGTGCGTGGTCGCCGCGGACAACTCGCTGCCGTGCAGTGACGGCATCGCTTGCACGATCGACGCGTGCAACGAGGACGAAGATCGCTGCGAGTCTACGCCCAGCGACGACGCCTGCAACGATCCCGACCCCTGCGACGGTCAGGAGATCTGCGATCCGATGAACGCGGGCGCGGGCAACACGACCGGCTGCATCGCAGGTCCCCCGCTCGATTGCGAGGACGACTACGCCTGCACCGAGAACACCTGCGTGCCCTTCATCGGCTGCACCGTCCAATACGTGCACTCGCTCTGCGACGACGACATCCTGTGCACCGCCGACGGCAAGATCGAGGGCCAGGAGCTCTGCGATCCCGCGGCGGATCCCGCGGGGGACGGGTGCGTCGACACGGCTCCGACCTCCTGCCCCGACAACGACGGCATCGCTTGCCGCGTCGTCAGCTGCAGCGAGTCCGAGAAGACGTGCGTCGCGCAGCTCGACAACAGCAAGTGCGACGCGGGTGAAACCTGCACGGCGTCCGGCTGCGAGGAGCAGGACACTCCCTGCGTGACCGCCGCCGACTGCGACGACGGCGTCTTCTGCAACGGGGAGGAGCTCTGCAACGGGCAGGGCAAGTGCGCGTCGGGTGCCAAGCCGAGCTGCAACGACGGCATCGGCTGCACCGTGGACAGCTGCGACGTGGGTCTCGACGAGTGCGTCCACACGGAGCTCGATTCGTTCTGCGACGACGGCGACGTGTGCAACGGCGAGTTCGTGTGCAACGCGGGGCAAGGCTGCGTCCAGCTCGCCGCGCCGCTCAGCTGCGGCAACGCCGACAACAAGTCGTGCACCACGCCGGGTTGCCATCCGGTGAGCGGCTGCTTCGAAACGCCCGTCAACTCGCTGTGCAGTGACAACAGCTTCTGCAACGGTCAGGAGATCTGCGACCCGGCGACCGGCGCCGCGGGGACCGGGTGCAAGGCGGGCAACGCGATCGTGTGCCCGGCGGACGCTTTCGCGTGCACGACCGCCTCGTGCAACGAAGCGATCGATCAGTGCGTGCAAGTGCCCCACGACGAGCTCTGCGTCACGGGCACCTGCAGCGGCGGGACGTGCAGCTGCACCCCCGGCTCGCAGCAGCCCTCGTGCGTGGTCGGAGCGGGCTGCGTGCAGGACTGCCAGACCGCCGCGTGTGGCAACAAGACGGGACCGTGCGGCGACTGCAAGGACAACGACGGCGACTGCAAGGTCGACGCGGACGACGAGCACTGCATCGGCGCGTGCATCTTCAACGAGCCGGAGGACGGCTTCGACGGCCCGCCCGCAGCTGGGAGCGGTAACTGTGAACAGGATTGTTACTTCGACTCGAATCAGGGGCCGGACTGCCTCTACAGCTTCCAGTGCGATCCCAAGGTGCCGAACGTTCCGCACAACTGCCCCTACAACCCGAACGTGGTCATCGCGAGCGGCAAGAAGTGCGCGGATTTCGACAGCCCGGGGGAGCAACCCGCCGCGTGCGCGACGACCTGCAACGACATCACGCCGAACGGCTGTGATTGCTTCGGCTGCTGCTACTTCGAGGTCATCACCAACACCACGAACCCGAAGGCGAACCCCGAGAAGACCATCTATCTCGGCTCCGTATCGGGCGGCAGCAAGGTGCCCTCGTGCGATCTGGCGGTGATCAACGATCAATCGAAGTGCAGCCCGTGCACCCAGAACCAGGCCTGCAATAACCCCTGCGAACACTGCGAGCTCTGCGCCGGAAAGACGCAGCTGCCCGCGGACTGCACCGAGCAGGTGTGCCCCGCCGGGAGGCAGAAGTGCGGGCTTGCCGGGCAAGCCGCTTGCCCAAGCGGCTTCTTCTGCGTCACCGGTTGCTGCCAGCCGCTGCCCACCTGAAGCACCGCGCCGTACCGAGCACGATCCCGCACGCCTGGTCACTCCCGAGGTGATCAGGCGGCGTCTTCGCGCGAGGCCGCAAGTTTCTTGAATTTCGAGCGCCTCGAGCAGGGCTCTGGCTGAGAAGGTTCGCGCTCCGCGTCGTTTGGGGGTGAGCTTTGCGGGCGCTTCGGGTACGGTCGACGCCGAGCTCTGCGAGATGCAGCAGATTGACTTCTTCTCGCTGAACCGCGGGATTCAGGAGCGATTCATCGAAGCGGCCCGGGCCCAGGGGGCACCGTTGCCGGTTCTGGTGGCTCGCCCGCCTACCCCCCTCGGGGCCCTGGCTTGGGTCGCCGGCGCCGTCGGGGTGCTCGCGGTTTGGGTAATTTTCCTCTCGGCGGGTTACGGCGAGCTCGACAGCTCGCTCGCGATCGCCCGCACGTGGACCATCGGGGTGCACGCCGTCCTGCTCGGGCTCGTGATCTGGATCGCGCTCCGGGCGCGGAAAATCTGGCAGAAGCGGCTCTCGCTGCCGTTCGTTCCGACCGTCTACCTCTTTCCCATCGGCGTCATCGACGCGCGGGCGGCGCGCTTCGTCCTCCACCCGCTGAGCGAGCTCACCGACGCAAAGGTGACTTCGTCGGGGGTGCGGCTCTACTTCGGCAAGGCGACGTTCGAGTTCGCCGTGCCCTCAGAGCGCCGGGCGGAGGCGCTCTCCCTGATCGAGAGCCAGCGCGGGCACCTGCTCGCGCTCCCGCCCGACTCGCGCGACAAGGAGCTCGTGCTGCTCGACCCGTTGCGGGACAACGGGTTCAAAAATCCCTTCTCGCCGCCTGATTCCATGCGCCCGCCGGCGCCTCGCGGGCTCTACAAGGAGCCTCTGATCGCCCTCGGCGTCGGGCTCGTGGTCGGCGTGGCCGCCTTCAGCGTCCGCAACGCGTTCAGCGAGGCCAAGCTCTACACCGACGCGCGCGCGGCCGACACCACGCAGGCCTATCGCGACTACTTGGCGCGAGGAGGCAAGCGCGCGGACGTCGCTGACATCCTCTTGCCCCGCGCGGAGCTCCGCGACGCGCAGCAGCGCGGCGGGGTCGACGCGATCGAGGAGTACGTCGCGTCGCACCCGAACTCCAAGATCCCTCACGAGGTGCAGGCTGCCCTCAAGGGCGCGCTGCTCGCCGCGCTGGAAGAGGCGAAGAAGAAGAACACGCTCGCGGCGCTGAACGAGTTCGAGGCGCGCTACCAAAAGCACGGCCTGGTCGAGGCGGACGTCGAGAAGGCGCGCCGCGATCACCTCGCGCGCGTGCTCGAGGCCTTCCGCAAGCAGTCGAACGGCGATCCGGAGCTCGTCGCCTTCGCGCAGAAGCTCGTCGAGCGCGGAGTCAAGCAGGGCTCGCGCGTGGTGGTTGCCTTCAGGCGCCGGCTGCCGAGCACGCTCGAGGACTCGCAGAAGGTGCTGATCAAGAGCAGCTACTTCGCCGGGGACGCTACCTTGCCCGGCAAGTACTTCGACGCAGCGAGCTCCCAGGTGCGCGAAGAGCACTACGGGCGCGAGATCGTCGAGCGCTTGCAGTCGCTGTTCCCGGCCGAGATCGCGCGGTTCGAGCTCGGTCCCACGAGCGAGGACACGAGCGAGGAGCTGCCGAAGGTGGAGGTTCCGACCCTGCTCTTCACGTACCGTCACGAGCTCTCGGGCGCGTACATGAGCCGCAAGCCGCGCGCGGCCTTCGCCGGGGTCGGGCTCTTCGTGCGCGCGAACTTCCTCCTGCCGTCGGACTCGCAGGATCTCTCGTTCAAGTACACGGGCTGGCTCGCGCCGGACGTCAAGAGCATCGAGGCGGGCGAGCTCGAGCTCACGCGCGTCTACGACGACATGACCGAGAAGGCGTTCCGCAAGTTCTTGAAGAAGTACTGGTCCACCTGGTTCCGCGAGTAGCTCGACCCGGAACCGGTTTCTGTCGAGGTTTTACTGGGTGGCGGCGAGCTCTTCGGCGGAGAGGGCCGCGGTGGCGAAGCGCACTTCACGCACGCAGCCTTTGAAGAAGTGCTCTCGAGAGAGGCGCGTACCGATCGCCATCTCTCCGCGCTTCATCGGCGCGCGAGCGAAGTTGGCGTGGCCCTCCTCGTAGCCGTTCACGTAGTGGCGTAGCGTGCTCGACTCCTGGTCGTACGTGAGGGCGACCCAGTACCACTCGTCGACGTCGTGCGTGTCCACCTCGGTCTCCACGTCCATCTGCTCCTTACCGGAACGGACGAAGGTGTGAAGCCGCCAGTTCTCGTCGTCGTTCCGGAGCTCGAGCAGCACGCGGCTGTCCTCGCCGTCCTGCAAGTGCAGGAACTGCTGGACCTCCCCGCCGCCCGGCGTGGGCTTGATCAGCGCCTGGATCGTGAAATCGTACTGCATGTCGAGCGGGTTGATCGGCAGCACCACCGCGTCTTCGCCGCCGAAACACAGCGCCTTCCCGGGCTCCTCGTCGGTGACCTTCGGCTCGCCGACGGTCTCCACGGGGTAGCCGCCTATCTCTCGGGTGTTATCGACGGGCCACGCGACCGCGTGCACTCGATCGGTCCCTTCGCGCGTCTGCGCCCCCGCGCAGGAGAGCGTAGACCCCGCCGCGCTGACGAGCACGAGGGCGAGCGAGAAACGGTGCGAGAAAGTGGACGACATGCGCGCCATCCTAGTTGTCCCGTAAGATGGCGGCGTGTCCGATCGAATCGAACGCGCCTGTTTTCAGCTGATTAAGAGTCGAGTCGACAGCGCGTCAGCGCGGGTCGGAAGGGCTGCCGGCCCGGTGCACGCTGCTTTGACGCACCGCCCAGCGCGCGATGGTGAGCAGGTGCGAGGGTGACGCAGGCTTGTGCACGACGCGGTGCGCGGGCGCGCGGTGAGCCTCGTGATGATTCGCGGAATGAGACGAGTGGACTATCCGGATCGTCTCCGGATGGTGCGCGGCCAGGTGCTTGAGCAAGCCGAAGCCGTCCAGGACCGGCATGCAGAGGTCCGTGATGACGACCGCGATCGAGTGCTCCAAGAGCAGCGTGATCGCCTCTTTTCCATCGCAAGCCGTGAGGATTTCCCAGTCAGGCTCGCTGGCGGAGAGCAGCCGCCGGGTCGCGTTGAGGAGCTCGTCGTCGTCGTCGACCAGCAAGACCTTGGTAGGAAGAGGCGGCACGGTCCGGCGACATGTGCAAGAGGCGCGCCAGCTCGACGCCCCGGCACTCCAGCCGCCCGCGTGTTTCAAACCCAGACGGGTGACGAACCCTCAGGCCTGCTTGAAGACCTGGCGCTGCTCCCCGAGCCCCTCGATGCGGAGCACCACGACGTCCCCGGCCCTGAGGTAAACGGGCGGTTTCATCCCGAGCCCGACGCCCGGAGGCGTGCCGGTGGAAATGACGTCACCAGCCTCGAGCGTCATGAACTGGGAGATGTAGTGAACGACGTGCGCGACGTCGAAGATCATGGTCCGCGTGTTCCCGTCTTGCCGGCGCTCTCCATTCACCTCGAGCGTCATCGACAAGCTCCCGACGTCGGCGACTTCGTCCGGCGTGGCCAGGAAGGGGCCGAGCGGGTTGAACGTGTCGCACGACTTACCTTTGGTCCATTGCCCGCCGCGTTCGAGCTGGAACTCCCGCTCGGAGACGTCGTGCGAAATGCAATAGCCCGCGACGTGCGCGAGCGCTTGCTCGGTGCTCTCGAGGTAGCGCGCGTCCTTGCCGATCACGACGCCGAGCTCGACCTCCCAGTCGGTCTTGTGGCTGTTCCGGGGGATGAGCACGTCGTCGTAGGGTCCCACCACCGTGTTCGAGCCCTTCATGAAGAGCACCGGCTCCTTCGGCGGCTCCACCCCCGACTCGCGCGCGTGGTCGGCGAAGTTCAAGCCCACGCAAATCATCTTACCCGGGCGCGGCACGCACGAGCCCCAGCGCACCTCCTCGGCGATCGCCGGTAACTCAGAGGAGTGATCGCGCGCGATCGTGGCGAGCTTCGCGACGCCGCCGCTCTGGAAGAAGGCCCGGTCGTAGTCGGAGACGAAGCGAGAGCAATCTCGGCGCACGCCGTCGATCAGAATCCCTGGCTTCTCGTGTCCGACTTGCCCGAAGCGCACCAATTTCATGGCCGGGAAGTGTTCTGCAACAGGCCAGCCCTTGGCAACCAGCGCCGCTGGTGGGCTCAGATCCTCGAGTAGGACCCGCCGATCCTCGGCGCGGTGGCGAGATCCGGATGATCCGGCCGCAGCAGGTAGGAGTACGCAGTGCTCCCCGACTCGAGCCTGATCTCCGTGCGCAGGTAGTCGTACCCCTCGAATACGTCCAGGCGTAGGAGGTGGCTTTGCTTGACGCGGTAGAGCTCGCCCGCGACGTGATCGCTGCCGGAAACAATCAGGGCCGGGTAGGCCCCGAGCGAGACCAGCGTGTACCCGCGAATAGTGCGCGCCAAAGCCACGAAATCGGCCCCCGCGAGCTCGGAATGATGCCGAAAACCGCGCTTCAACGAGCCGTAAACGAAGAGCTCGGCCGAAGGTTCCGTCACGCGCGCGAGTATAAATCCGGGACGCCTTCGGCCGTAGCAACGCCTGTCGTCGAGCGTCGCCGCCGTCTGGACGGATCCGGCCAAGCTTTGGCCGGATGCGGCCACGATGCGAATCGCAAGAAGGCGAAAGAGTGATGGAAATCTCCGCACTTATGCTGCGCCAAAACTCGCGCACAGCCCTTGCACCAGGTGGCGTCCAGACGCGGCCCAACACCCGCTCCCACGGAGGTTTTTCGAACCATGGCTCTTGCCGAATCCACCAGCGCCCGCGACCCCCACCTTCAGCTCCGGCGCCTGTACACCTCGCTGCTCGAGGAACAGAACCGCTTCGACGAATTCAAGCAGCTGCTCGCGCTCTACCCCGTGCCGACGGACGACTCCGACGAGTGCGCCGAGGCCGCGGAAGTCCGTGCCAAGCTGAACGAGCGCATCGACGAGTGGGTGGGAGGCGGCTTCGAAGGCCTGAGCGCGGCGCAGGTCCTGCTCTGGCGCAGCATCGTCGTCGACGAGCGCATCAACGTCGCGCTCTCGCCTTGGAAAGAATCGAACGGCTACTAATCGCGAAGTTGCGTGCGTGTGTCTCCGATCCTCCACTCCAACTCCACGCCCACGGAGCATTTGTCCGAAGTCCATGAACGGTGTTTCGATTGACGCGCTTTACGACGGATTCGTTGCTTCACTGCCGCCCGCGCTGCGGCCGCTTGCTCGGCGCTTGCCTCACGCTTTGCGGCTCGCGCCGCTGAAGGGCGCTCGCTGGCGCGATGTCTTCAACCACGAGGTCACCCTCGGCGCGCCATGGATGATCGCCGAAGCCTTTCCCAAGGCCACGACGGCGCGGGCGCACGGCGCGACGCTCGCACACGCGCTCGCGATCATCGAGGCGTTCGGGAGCGATCGCGTCGCTGATGGCCAAGTGCCCGGAGATCCGGAGCTCTTGTGCCTGCTCGAGCACATCAGATTCGCACGCAACCGGGCGCTCGCGAGGGTGAACTCCGGTGCCGAAGCTGACATGTGGGCGGCGGACAAGACGACGCACGCTTCGATCCTCGAGGAACGCTCCGTGCTCGCCGCGGCCATGCCGATCGACTTCGCCGAGTACGAGCGCATTTCTTTGGGCAAACAAGCGGTCGGGTTTCCAGCGTCGCGTGCTCTCGCGGGAGCCATCGGCGCTTCGCCGCAGACGGTCCGCGAAATCGATCAGCTGCTCGAGGGCGTGTGGCTCGGACTGCAGTTCGAGGACGACGTCTTCGATTGGGAGGACGATTTTCGCGTCGGCGGTGCGTGGGCGGTCTGCTTGGCCGCCCATTTCGGGTTCGCGGCGCCGGCGGACGCCGGGCTCGAAGCGGTGCGTCGGGCCGTCTTCGAATCCGGAATCTTGTGCTTCATGCTCGAACGGGCGCACGCTTGCTACCGTTCTGCGTCGCAGCACGCGCGAGCGCTCGGTGCGCACCGGTTGGCTGCGTGGGCGAGCTCGCGGGAGGATCGCCTCGTGCGCCTGATCGAGCTCGAGTCGGAGCACGCGGGTTATTCGGTGCGTGTTCGACAACTCGGGCCTTGGGCCATGGAGGTCCTCGCGTGAGGCGGGACTGGGAGTTCGACTTCGCGCCTCTCGATTGCTATCGAGAGGGCGACCGTGTGGAGACGGACTTCGTGGTCGCCACCGAAGCCGACGTCGATCCAGCGGTTCTCGTGGCCGCGCTCGGCGGTCTATCCGAGCGCATCGAGGTCACGCCCCTTTTGAGCGCGCACCCTCTGTATTGGTCCAGGGTCGAGCTCGGAACCGGAGCGACCAGCGCGACCGTGGCGGAGCTCGTGACGATCGCCGGGGTGGGGTTGCGCTACGTGACGAGCAGCGTCGCGGGAAGTCAGCGACTCGTCCCCGCGGCTGACTTTTCCCGTGCGCGTCCGAGGCGGGGGAGGGGGTGGCCGGTCCGCGCTCCGCGAGAGGTTCAGCCCAGCCAGACTCCCGGCGGCTGGTTTCTCGGTCCTCTCGGCGCGAATGTCGATCGCGACGTGTGCGGGACGGGGGCGGGGACGCGCCTCGCAGTCATCGACAACGACGCACGCGAGATCGACTCGCTCGACTTGGAATCGCAGGTCTTGATCGGCGTTCATCGCGTCCCGCGCGCAAGCTCCCACGGCGCGCTGGCCGTTGGCTGGGCGGTCGGCACTGCGCCTCGGCAGAGCGGAAAACGCTTCTTCGGCGTGGCGCCCGATGCTTCGGCACGGCTCTACTGCGTGCCGAAGCCCGGTTCACGGCTCTTCGACGTGCCGATCGCGATCGTGCGAGCCGTGGATGACGGCGCGGACGTCGTGCTGTGTGCGACTTACCTGGACGGCGAGACGAGCCCCCTCTGGGAAGACGCGCTCGAATTCGCGCGCCGTCTCGGAAGGTACGGTCGCGGCAGCGCCGTGGTCATCCCGTCGAGTCGTGAGCTCTCGAGCCCGGGGACCTCGCTACACGCCAGTCTGAGTCTCGGTCCTGCGGAGCCTGCCAGCGATCCGCGCGTGTTTTGCGTCGGTCCGAGCTCGTGTGACGGGGGCTGGTTCCTCTGGCGCGATCGGAAGGGCAAGCTGCATCCGTTCGCGAACCGCGGACCGGCGTTGCGCTGGCTCGCTCCAGGCGACGACATGCCGTACCCGTTCTCCGACGTCGAGCGCCCCATCCACGCGGAGTCGAGTGGCGCGGCGGCCGTTGCGGCTGGTGTATTGCTGCTCGTTCTCGCGCAGAATCCGGAGCTGACGGTCGACGAGCTGGAGGACGTGGTCACTCGTACGGTCACGCCGCTCGACCCGGCCCACGGCGCGGCGTCACGTGACCTTGCCGACGCTCGGGATCTGCTGCCGACTGGGATCGACGCCGACGGACACAACGTGAAGCACGGCTACGGCCGCATGGACGCGGCGCTCGCGGTCGCCGCGGCTCGAGATCCCGTCGCTGCCACGCTTGCCTTCATGGGAGAGCGTCGGGCCGCGCTACTCTGGTCGCAGTGTGCCCAGCGATTTTACGGGGCAGCTTTTGGTAGAGCCGCGGCGCGGTTACTCCTCCGCGACCCGAGCGCGCGGCACGCGCTCGCGGCCTGTGCCCGGGCCCTCAGGGTTTGGTCCTTGACCAAAGAGAGTCCCCCAACTCCTTCGGGCGCCCTGATGCGGCAAATCCTCGTCGCGCTGCGGCTGTTTCAGTCCTCCAGGTGGGGTCTCGTCGGACAGCCTGGGGTGGCGTTTCAGGAAGAACTCGCGAAGCTCACCCGTGCGCTCCTGGGGAAGGACCCACGCCTGTTCGAGCGGGACATGCTCGGTGTCGCAGCCAGCTTGCAGCTGAGGCGGCCCCACCTTGTCCGTCGTGTAAAGGTGATCGACGACGCATCTGGGGCTCCCGTAGCGACGGAACGGGACCTTTCGCTGGCCTAAGGTCCCGGTTTTCTGGAATTTCGGCGGCGGAGGCCTGTTGAAGCCCCGGCCATTACCCAATGGAAGCTGGGACGATGCGGGCGTATTCTCAATCCCGTTCGTCTGGCGCCGGTCCTGCGGCCGGAGTTCAGCGCTCGACCATGAAGTCGCCCAACCGCCTCCTCTGGCCGCTCGGGGTCATGTTGACTCTCGTCGCCACGATTGCGATTCGCAATGCGGTTGCCTGGTATGACCGTCCGGTTCCCGGCGTTCTGGTCGACGTGAGCGGCTCGATCTCTTCACTCGGGCTCCCCGAGTGGCAGGGCGCCAAGCTCGGGCTCCAGTTCCCGCAACAGATCCTCCCGAGCTCAGAGCCGTCGCGAGCGGGCAGCTTGGAACGGACGCGCGCCTGGGATCGGGCAACGGCCGCCGTACCCGTGGGAAGCAAGCTCGAAGCTCGTCTCGAGGCTGGCGAAAAGACGCGCTCGATCAGCCTGCTTATGCACCCGATAGAACCGCTCGCCTGGTGGCTCTACGGTGGGGGACCCATCATTGCCGGGTTGCTCTACGGAGGGGCGGCCCTCATCGCGCTCTGGGCAAGCCCGCGGGGGCGGCTCGCCAGGACGTTCGCGATCTTCAGCATCAGCTTCGGTTTTTTCCTGCTTTCGCTGTTCGACGTCCACACGCAGCGTTCGCTCGCGCATGTGTTCTTCTGGTCGTTCGCTTTCATGCCCTGGACCATGGTGCTCCTGATCCTGCGGCTTCCGGACGACGTCCCGTTGTTGCGCCGGTTCCCCGCGCTCGAGCCGGCGGGCTATGCCATCGCGGCGTGCCTGGCCGCGGCGTGCAGCATCACGTACGAGACGGGAGGCAATACCCAGCCGCTGCAGGTCGTCTTAACCTCGATCCTGATTCTGGCAGGGCTGGTCTTCACGGCGATCTTCGCGGTGCGTTTCGCCCGCGCCCGCGCGGAGCGGCGGCAAGCACTCCTGCCCCTGCTGCTGTCGATGACTCCGCCCTACGTCATCGGGGCGATCGGGTTGGCGCTGGGCGGTGGTGAGACCAAGGGATCCATGGATCTCTTGACGTGGCCGGCCATTACTTTCGCACCCCTGGCAAGCGTCTACGCCTTCGTTCGCTACGATCTCTGGGGAAGCAGGGCGCTCCTATCGCGAATCGCGACGCACGTCGCGCTCGGTCTCCTGGCTTGTGTCGCCGCCATCGCGACCGCGGCGGCCCTCGCTGGCAGCATCGGGTTGAGTTTTCGCGACGCGCTAGCCGGTGCGGCGGTGAGCACGCTCCTCGGCGTGACCTTGATGGCGGCCGCGCGACGCCTGAGTGACTCGACCATCTTTCGCTCGAGAGCGGAGTACAAGCCGACCATCGAGCAGCTCAGCCTGGAGCTGCTCATGATCACCTCGCCGGACGAGGTCGCCCGCGCGATCGAGCGCACGGTCAAGCGTTGGTTGCCGTGCGATCGAGTCGATCTGACGCTCGAAGGGGAGGCCACGAGCGGCGAAATGGAGGTCGCGGCACCGCACCCCGGAGCTGCTCCGCGGCACGCCGAAGACCCGGCTCTCAAGGACATCCAGCTCGCGGTTGCGTTCGGCGGCCGCTCGCTGGCGAGGCTGGACGTGGGACCCAAGCGCGGCGGAGCCCTCTTCACGAGCGAGGATATCGACCTACTGCGGACGATTGCCAACCAGGGGGCGCTGGCGATCGCACACGCCAAGGCCTATCAAGAGCTCGAGGAGCGCCGGCGCCAGCAAGCTCAGGCCTGGCGCGGTGAGAGAGAAGCGTTGGTCGAAACCGTCGCCGCAGAAATCGCACACGAGATCCGGTATCCCATCAACTACTTCCGTAGTGTGTTCGAGCGCGGCGCCAAGGGCGACGTCCTGGACGCCGAGGACATCGACGTCGGACGGGAAGAGGTCGACCGGCTCGAGCGCCTGGTTTCGGGGCTGCGGCGGATGGCGGCGCATCGCCTCGATCGCGCGGCGATTCCGCTCCTCGAACTGTGCGCGCGCGCGGAGACGCTGCTCCGTGACGCGCTTTCGAGCCGCTCACTCGAGTTCGAGGTGAATCCGAGCG
This sequence comes from Pseudomonadota bacterium, assembly GCA_023419055.1. Next base: position 18,335 of record JAEZYO010000043.1, read on the forward strand.
TGGTCGTGCGCTGCGATCTAGACAAGGTGATCCAGGTGCTGGTGAACTTGATCTCCAACGCCCTCGAGGCAGCCGGGGCTCAAGGCAGGGTGGGCGTCACCTGGCACGAGACGGACGCGGGGGGAGAGCTCGTCGTGTGGGACGACGGACCGGGCTTCTTGGGTGACCCCGCGCGCCTCTTTGCACCCTGGTTCACGACCAAGCAGCGCGGGACGGGCCTCGGGCTGGCGATCGCTCACCGCCTCGTGCGAGCGCACGGTTGGAACATCACGGCGCAGCGCCGCGACGATCGCACCGCCTTCGTCATCACGGTTCGGCGTGAAGACATCGTTCACGTGGTCGGCGCCTCGGAGCATGGCACTCTCGCGGAAGCCGAGGTCGCTTGAGGATTCTGGTCCTCGACGATCAGCGCAGCGCGAGGAGAGTGCTCAAGCATCTCCTCTCGTCTTTGCCGAACCTCGAGGTCGTCGAAGCCTCTACGGTGCAAGAGGCGCAGGAGAAGGTCGAGAGCACGCCACCGGACGCGCTGCTGCTCGACATCCGTTTGTCGGACGATCCGACCGATCGTGGCGGGCTCGAGTTCTTGAAATGGGTGAGGGACAGCGGGCGCACCACGCCGGCGGTGATGATCACTGCCTCCACCGAGCTCGCCGAAATCCGTGAAGCGATGCGTCGAGGGGCGACGGACTACGTGCTCAAGGACGAGCTGGGTCCGGAGATGCTCCTACCGATCGTCGAAGGAATTCGGGAGAAGCTCCAGCTCAAAGGCGAGATCAAGCGCCTGCGGGAGCACATCGACAAGGACTTCGGTCCTGGAGCGCTCGTCGGCTCTTCCTCGTCTATGGAGCGCGTTCGCCGACTCGTGGCCCGCGTGGCGGACGCCGATGCACCCGTGCTGATTCGAGGCGAAACGGGCAGCGGCAAGGAGATGGTGGCGCGCGCGATCCACCACGCCGGGAAGCGCAGCACGGAGCCCTTCGTAGCCGTCAACTGTTCTGCGTTGCCTGGCAGCTTGATCGAGTCTCTCGTCTTCGGGCACCAGCGCGGCGCCTTCACGGGCGCCGTCCAGCGCATGAGGGGGCAGCTCGAGCTCGCTGCGAACGGTACTTTGCTGCTCGACGAGATCGCGGAGATGCCCATCGAGCTCCAGGCGAAGCTCTTGCGAGTGCTCGAGGACCGAAAATTTCGCCCGCTGGGGGCCGAGGAGGAGCTGCCACTCAAGGCGCGCGTGCTCGCGGCGACGCACGTCGATCTCGAGCGCCGCATCAGCGAGGGCACCTTCCGTGAGGACCTTTTCTACCGCCTGAACGTCGTCGCCATCGAGGTGCCGACCCTGTCTCAGCGGGAGGACGACGTGCTCGAGCTGCTCCACGCGTTTGCCTCGAACTTGCCACGCCGGCTGCGTTTCAGCGGCCCAGCCGTCGATTGGATCCGGCGGCGGCGTTGGCCCGGAAACGTGCGAGAGCTCAGGAATGCGGTCGAGCGCTTGGGGCTGCTCGCCGAAAGTGATTTGATCGACGTCCCGGCGCTCGAGGAGTTGATCGGCGACAACGCCGGGCACTCGACGCGGGAAGTCGACAAGATGGCGAAATTGATCTTGGCGCTCCCCAACAAGCTCGGATCCAAGCTCGACGTCATCGAGCGCGCGGTGCTCCATCACGCCATCGAGATGTGCAGCGGAAACAAGAGCGCTGCCGCGCGCTTGATCGGCGTTCACCGGAAATCGCTCGATCGAAGGCTCGATCGGTTGAGCGAGCCGGATCTCGAAGTTTCCGAGGACTGAGCGTCCACGGCTAGCGCGGAGCGCTCAATCGCGCGCGCGTACGCGCATCCTCAGGCCGCCTTTCGGGCGAATCGAGACGAAGGCTTCGGGTTCGACGGTGCGGTTCGCCGGGAGTTCCAGGCGAAAGCGTTTCGTGATGGTCGAAACGACGGTGCCGAGCTCCAACAGGGCTAGCCGCGCCCCGACGCAACCGCGAGGTCCGGCGCCGAACGGCAGGAACGCGAGGCGCGGGATCTCTCGCTCCCGGAGCTCCGAGAAGCGATCCGGATCGAAGCGCTCCGGATCCCGGTAGTAGCGAGGGTCGCCGTGAAGGAGGTACGGCGAGATGATGATGACGTCCTTCGGTTCCACGACATGGCCCTTCAGCGTTTCACGCTCGTGCGGCGAGCGGTTGAACGCCCAGATCGGGTTCGACCGGCGAAGCGACTCCTTCACGACCATCATGGCGTAATCCGGTATGCCGGCCTCTGAATCTGAAACGGCTGCTTCGAGGCGGTGTCTCACTTCGGGGTCGCGGGAGAGGTGGTACCAGGTCCACGTGAGCGCATTGGCCGTCGTTTCGACGCCCGCGAGGAAGAGGGTCCGGAGCTCGTCACTCAGCGCCTCTGCGGGCAGAGGAGGGGCTTCATCACCCTTCGGGAACAGCAAGCTCGACAGCAAGTCTCCTCGGTCCACCGGAGCGCGCCGGCGCTCCTTCACCACTTCATCGAGGACTTCGTTCACCACGGCGCCCGCCTTGGCAAGCTCCCGGTTCATGGCAGTAGGAAGCCATCGAGGTGGGACAAAGCCGGAGTTGAAGAGCTTGGCCGCGGCGGTTTGGAGTTTCACCAACGCCGCCGTCAAACGCTCGATTTCGGGGCTGACATCCGCTCCGAACAACATCTCTGCGGTCATGCCGATGGTGATCCTCGCCATCTCGGCTTCGACGTCGATTTCCTCTCCCGCGCGCCAGCGTGAGGCCACGGCGTCGCTATGACGTTCCGCAATCTTCGCGTAGCTCTTCAGCCTCTCGCCATCGAACCCGGTTTGAACCAGGAGGCGCCGCTGCTGGTGCACCTCTCCCTCGCTCACCATCAAGCCGTTGCCCATCACCCTGCCGAAAATGTCGCGAGTGAGCGCGCTCTTCGCGTACTTGCTCGCCTTTTCGATCAAGATTTCGTCGAGGAGCTCGAGATCGTTCACGACGATCGCCTTCATGGGACCGACGGTGAACTGATAGACGTCGCCGAACTCGTCCGCGCAGCGCTTCAAGAAGCCGAGTTTGTCTGCCTGAAACTGTCGAGCGCTGCCGACGATGAACTGTCCCTTCGGGCCAGGGATCGGGCGCGCTTCCTTCGTACGGTCCACCATGACGCCGCCTCCGCGATAACACGTTCGGATCGAATCACTCAAGCTCACTTCTTTCTCTCAAGCTCGGCGATCTCTCGGAGCACGCCCTTCATCCCGGTTTCCGTGGCAATCCGCCGAGCAGCTTCCAATGGAGTGACGGCGAGCTCCGGTCTTTCTCGGAGCCGGTGGAGCCGGGCGATCTCGAGGTGCAGCGCGCCTCTTCCGGAATCGCGTCCATTCTCCGCGCGAGACGCAGCGCCGTTTCGGTGTGGTCGAGCGCTCGATCGAAGGCTTCGAGGCTCCGGGCGAGCATGGCGAGGGTCAGTTGGTTGATGCCCGTTACTGCACAAAGGCAGCCGCAGACCCCCGCAGCCCCCCACGTATTGGTGGTAGGGCAGGAGGAGCTCATAGAAGCTGCGAGCGTGTTGGGGGGCGCTAATTTCAGCTGCTACGCGACCGAGTATTACAAACCAGGGTAGCCACGCAGGATCACAGTCGCGTCGAGCGGATCCTGACGGGCGCCAAGGGATCTGAGCGTGATCGAGCGGCTCGATGCTTGGGAGAATGAGTGGTTCTCGATCATCAGCGATGCGCTCGAGCGACACCATCCAGCGGTTCATGATCGTTCTTCCTGAACTTGTCGCAGACGGACGGCGAGGTGGCGATCTCGGTTCAGACGATGGTGGTTCGCCTCGACGAAATGGAGAACGCAGAGGGGATCTATGGGGCGGAGGGTCCCAAGGGCTCGCAAGCTGCTCGAAGCTCGTGGTTTGACGCCGGCCGTGCTCAACGAGGCGCGCACGGCGCTCGCGACCTTGCCGGACGAGACCCCTCAGGCGAACGACATGCTGTCGCTCGAGGAGGAGGCGGCACAGAATCAGGCCGCGGAGGAGGCGGCCTTGAAATGGTATCGAGAATGGAGCCCGTGGCTCGCGTGGCCGTGAAGAACCGCACGCTGCTTCGTCAAATGGGGTTCCTCGAACGTACGCGCGGTGAGGGGGCCGAAGAGGAGACTCCGCCGCCCCAAGGCTCTTCGCCCGTCAACGAGTAAAGGTCGGATCGCTCCGCAACGCCGCGGCGTCGCAGAGGAGCTTCTTCATCCCCATTTCGGTCGCGAGGTGCTCCGCCGCTTCGAGCTCCGTGAGCGCCTCGGCGCGCCGTTCCAGAAGGAGCAAGGTTCGGGCGAGCTCGAGGTGGGTGCGTGCCTCTTCGGGGCGCCCGCCCGCCTCTCTCGTCTCGACCAGCGCGCGCTCCAGGTGCTCGCGCGAGGCGTCCAAGTTGCCGAGCTGTCGCGCGAGCATGCCGAGGGTGAGCGAGACGTGGCCCACCACGGCGCCGACGGTGCCGCAAACCGCGATGTTGCCCGCGAAGGGGACCAGCTCTCGGTACAGCGGCTCGCATAGGGTCGAGGTGCTCATCTCGACCAGGGCGCGGCCCAAGACGACGTACCAGCAGAGCCAGTTGATGTCGTACGCGGACGTGAGGAGGGGGAGGGAGAGGTTCGAGAGCTCACTGCGAGCCGCGTCGAGCCTGCCGGCTTCGGTGAGGATCAGGAGAACGGCGGAGCGAGCGGCGAGCGCCGAGTTGGTGGACGCGGCGATCGCCTGCACGCGGCCGACGAGGGCTTCCATCTCGCCGGGCTCGCGCGCGAGCACGATGGTCTGCAAGAGCTCGAAGACGGCGGCTACCCTGCCGAGCGCTTGCCCCGCCGCCGCGGCGCGCGCCTTGAGCTCCGGCACCTCGCCGAGCCGCCCTTCGTACAGCGCGAGCGCCGAGCGCGCGGAAGCAACGAAGTAGAGCTCACTCGGGTGCTGCAAGCGGCGCGCGAGGTTCTCGGCGAGCTCGAGCGAGGCGATGGCTTCGAGGCGCTTGCCGGTGTGGAGGGCCGCGCTGACCGCGAGCATGCGCATCTCCATCAACAAGTCGAATTGGCGCGCCTGCTCCGCGGCCTCGATCGCCGCATCGAGCACGATCGGCCATTCGCGGAGAACCTCGGGATCGGGCGCTCCCCAGGTGGCGTAGGCGCGCGCGGCGAGCACCAGGGTGAGCGTGTTCGGGTCGCCGCCTCGCCGGGCCAGCTCGACCGCGTCGCGACTCAGGCGCAGGCGCCGCTCGGGAGCGACCGGGTCGAACAGCAGCGATCGGGCGAGCGTCGCATAGAGCTCGGCTCGGAGCACGTCGCTGTCGCTCTCGCGGAGCTTCTCGATCGCCTCCTCCAGAAGCGCGACGAGTCGTTGATCGACGACGCCGGCTTCCTTGTGGACCCGCCCGTAGCCTCGCGCAGCTTCGATCACGAGGGCGGGAGTGTTCGTATTTCGTCCGAGCTCGGCGAGCTCGACGAAACTTGCTTTGGCATCGTCGATGGCGCCTGAAAGGTGCTGGGCGTCGCCCAGCTGGACGAGGATGCGGGCGCGCTCTTCGACGCTCGACCCGCGGTCGTTCGCGAGCGAAAGCGCGCCGAGACAATGGTCACGCGCCTGCTCGTAGGCGTGGCGCGCCATCTCCGTGCGAGCCGCAGCGAGCGCGTAGCGGATGGGGTCGCGAGCGCTACCGAGCACGGGCAGCGCTTGCTCGAAGTGAAAGGCGAGCGCCGACGCCGCGGCGTCGTCTCCGCTGCGCGTGGTCTCGAGCGCAAGTCCAATGCGATGATGCACCTCGGCTCGCTCGACCGCAGAGAGCTCGTTGGTGAGCACCTCGCGGATCAGCGCGTGCGCGAAGCGGTACTGGCTCGGGCCGCTCGGCGTGAGGACGCGCCGAGCGACCGCTTCTCGGAGTGCGCGCTGGATGTCGTCGCGCGGGATCGTCACGACGCGAACCAGGAGCGCGAAGTCGAAGTCGTCGCCGAGCAGCGCGGAGGTCGTGAGCACCTCGCGCTGCGCCTCGTCGAGCGGGCCGAGCTGGGCGCGGATGGCCTCTCGAATGCCGGCAGGGATGCTCGCCTGCCAAAACTCGGAGCCCGAGCCCGGCTGTTCGAGCAACGGGATGAGCTCGCGGACGAACAAGGGGCTGCCGCCGGTCCAGCGCAGGACCCGCGCCACCAGCGCCTCGGTGACCTCGAGGGACGTCTCGGCTTCGAGCAGCGAGACGACCTCGGCCTGAGAGAACGGTTTTAGCAGGATGTGCTGCCCGCGCGCCTGCAGACCGCCGAGGAGCCTCGCGCAGGCGGGGCGCACCTCCGAGTCGGCGTCACGGTGTGTCGCCAAGAAGAGGACGCGCGAGCCGTGCAGCTGTTCGACGACGAACTTGAGCAAGAGGAGCGTCGACTCTTCGGCCCAGTGAAGATCCTCGAAGATGATGAGCAGCGGCTCTTGTTCCGCGCGCCGGCGAAGCAGGCTCACCACGTCGGCGAAGAGACGAAAGCGCGTGGTGGCGCCTTCGACCGATTGCTCGAAGCCGACCGATTCTCCGGCGTAGGCGAGCTGCTCGAGGATGGGGCCCCAGGGCCAGAACGCGGGCGCTCCGCCGCCCTCCCAGGCTTGACCGACGAGGGGACGAAAGCCGCGCGTCGCGGCGCGCCGAGCAAACTCGCGAGTCAGCCAGGTCTTGCCGGTGCCGGCAGGGGCCGCTACCAGGGCCGGGCCGGGATCGCCTCGAAGCGCCTGTGCGAGGGCTCGCTCGAGCAGGCGGAGCTCCTCCTGCCGGCCGACGAAGCTGTGGGCGCGCGGCGCGCTCTCCGGAAAGGCGTGCTGCTCCTCGTCGGTGACGCTGGCGCGACGGCTGCTGTTCGCTTCCTGCGCAGGGTGTTCGCTGGCCGGAGCGGGAACGAACCGATAGCCGTAGCCGCGCGAGCTCTCGATCGTGGCGCTGCCGTGCAGCGTTCGCCGCAGCACCTTGATGGCCCCGCGCAGCGACGCTTCGGTGACCGTTACGTTCCAGACCCGGGCGAGAAGCTCCGGCGAGGGCACCAATCGGTCGGCGTTCTGGCAGAGATAGATGAGGAGCTGGAGCGGCTTCCTCTGCATGACGACCCGCTCCCCATTTCTCCTGAGCTCGAAGCGAGACGCATCGAGCTCGAACTCGCCGAAGACCCAATGCGAGTCCTGGGAGGAGGAGCGAGGTGAAGTCGCCATGCCCGTTCTGGAATCACCTGAGGGTTACATCCTGCTCCGCGCGCCGTCAAAAGCGCGCGGTGGCCGTCCGGGTTTGAAACGGCGCGGGCCGCTCAGCTTGCCAAGTTCCCAATGGATCCGCGAATTTGCGGGCCGGCTGCGCGACCCGCGTGAGCGCTTGGATCACAAACTGATCACGTTGAGATCACACTACCCAACGGCGGATCCGGAATAGTCTCCGTAGTGCAGCAACAGGGCTCGCACGTGAGCGCGGGTCGGGAATACCCAGGTCCGAGCTCGGCGGGGTCGGTGGGAGCCGCTCGGCCGGTGCCTTCGGGCATTTGAACTGCTCTCCCTCGGAGCAGCGTGGCGTTCTCGTGCGAGCCCGTTGCGCACTAAAGGGATCGAAAGATCCTACGGCGATTCGTGTCGGAACTCACTCGCGGGTCAAAGTGAGACGAAACGACACGATGCTTCCAGCATGACCCCGTCGGTGACGGCGCGTTGGGGTTCACGCCGTCACCTTCGGAGTCGGGCGATCAGGCGCCGCCTGCGCCGCCTTCGGACGCCGGGGTGCCGCCCTCGCCGTCGCCGCCACCGGTGCCGGCAGGTGCGCCGCCGGTGCCTTCGGGTGCGCCGCCGGTGCCTTCGGGTGCGCCGCCGGTGCCTTCGGGTG
>JAEZYO010000059.1 GCA_023419055.1 Pseudomonadota bacterium
AGCCCGATGGTCGCTCACGTGGGCGTCGTTGGTGGCGGGGTGCCGATTGATCTTCGGACGTTGGTGAACGGCAAGTGAATGCGCTTCGAGCCCGATGGTCGCTCACGTGGGCGTCGTTGGTGGCAGGCTGGCTGACTTTCGAGAAGTCAATGGTCCATGCGGATGGACGATGCTAATTCACATGCGCGCCGAAAGACTCGTTTCGAGCAACATTCGACGAATGCGCTTGACAGGTTTTGTGCCGACGGCGCTCGCGAGTTCGTCGGTGCATGAGAAAGGCGACCTTGCGCTGCGCTCCTCGGCGTCAGCAGCGTCCGATGCATCGTGTTCGCTTGGCGAGTCGATCAGAGGCGAGAAATCGCGTGGCTGAGTCATCAGCGAGGTCCGATTTCGAGGGTGTAGGATGCGTTCATGAACCAGGTGGGATCGGGGTCGAATTCAGGGGCTACGGATTGGGTGAAGGCGCATGCAGAGCTGACCGCGTTGGCGCGGAGACGCGCGGCGCAGGATTGGGAGGAGGGCGGGCTCTTGCTACAGGCGTTGCGAACGGAAGCGCACCGGCATCTCGGGTTCGGGACGTTCGGCGAGTACGTGGAACGTCTCTTCGGTTACAGCCCACGGACCACCGAAGAGAAGGTCCGCGTCGCGCGGGAGCTCGAAAACCTTCCGGATACGGATCGCGCGCTGCGAGACGGCGCGCTCAGCTGGTCGGCGGCACGGGAGCTCACGCGCGTGAGCACGCCCGCTACCGAGAAAGAGTGGCTCTCGTCGGCGAGAGGCAAGACGGTGCGACAGCTCGAGCGGCTCGTTTCGGGGAGAAAACCTGGGGACTTGCCCACCGATCCGGCGAGGCCCGAGGCGAAGCGGCTCGTCTTGCGGTTCGAGGTGAGCGCCGAGACGGCCGCGACCTTCAGGGAAGCGGTCGCGCAGCTGCGCCGCCGGAGCGATGCGAAGCTCGACGACGATGCGCTTCTGCTCACCCTCGCGCGCGAGGTTCTGCAAGGTCCGACCGACGAGGGACGATCCAGGTACCAGGTGCTCGTCACGACCTGCGAACACTGCGGACAGGGGTTTCAGCAAGCAGCCGGAGAGCTCGTGCCGATCGAGCCAGAGTTGGTCGAGATGGCGTGCTGTGATGCTCAGGTGCTGAGAGTCACCTCGAGAGCCGATGTCGACATCGATTCCCATGCCGAGAACGGCGCCCACGCCGAGAACGCCCAGCTTCACGTCGATACCGACACCCGCGCCCACGGGGGTCGAGCCAGCCAGACGATTCCGCCGGCGATTCGTCGCCGGGTGATGCGACGCGACCACGGAGGGTGCGTGGTTCCCGGTTGCCGAAACTCGACGTTCGTCGATCTACACCATCTCTCGACGCGGGCGGGCGGCGGAGGTCATGACGAGGACAATCTGGTGGTGCTCTGTGGTGCTCATCATCGAGCGCAACACCGGGGGCAGCTCGTCATCGCAGGGAGCGTCGCTACTGGGCTCGTTTTTCGACACGCCGACGGGAGCGTCTACGGCGACGTTCTCGGTGACACGGCCGCGGTTTGCGACCGCGCTGAGCGAGCCTTTCGAGGGCTGCGCGGTCTCGGCTTCAGCGAGAAAGAGAGCCGTCAGGCGCTCGATCGGGTGATTCGAGAGAATCACGACAGGCGCGAGCTCTCGACAGAAGCGCTGATTCGGTCGGCGTTGGATCTCTTGGTATAGGCAAGGCGCTGAGCCGACGAAGGGCTCAACGAAGGATCGGAGCTGCGAGTGACGCGCGCGGCTAAGCGACGTTCTCCAGCGAGAGGAACGGAGCGCCTGCAACGAGTGGTTCTGCGCTCGGAGGCTCGAGGCCGCGACCCAACGCCCACAAGGGCGCGTGTGCAGTTGGCCGAGCTCGCCCGCGAAGGTTGGCGGATTCGAAAGGGCTAAGAGCCGGTCCTAAATCCTCTCCCGTCGCTGGCCTACAGAACCGCGTCGCATTCCTGCGTTGCTCCTCCTCAGCGTGCTTCAGCACGGGTCGTCGTCGTGCCTTGGTCTGCTCGCGTCTCTTGGGCCAGCTCGGTCCAAGGTTCTAGGACCGGCTCTAAAGGGCTTCCCTCCGAGCGCGAGCTCTTCGCGCTCTTGCCCGGGCGACGCCGTTCGCAACGTCGGCTGGTCGATGGAGTCCTATCGTCCGGTCTCGGCGTCGAGCGCGCAGACACCGTCCGCGAAGAGCGGCTCGGGTTCGAGCGCGGACGGTTGCCGAATCCAGCGCGGCGCCGTTTGCGACGTTGGCTGGTCGATGGAGTCCTATCGTCCGGTCTCGGCGTCGAGCGCGCAGACACCGCCCGCGATGAGCGGCTGGGGTTCGAGCTCCGACGCTTGCCGATCCAGCGGCACGGGTGCGCGTCGCTCGTTCACACGGCGCGACTCGGTGCCGGAGTCGGCTTGAATCGGCTCGCACCCACATGCGGCGTGACGCGGCGCAGCTCGGCGCCTCCGTCGGCGCGACCTGGAAGGCTGCAGGCGGTCCGTCTCGCGTGCGCCGGGTTTTTGGCCATCGATCGCGCTCCTAAAGCTTCCAGACCTCTTGGCATGGTTTTTGAGAATCGTGCGCGAAGCTTCCCCGGCGTACGCGAAGCTCGGCCCGCCGCGCACGAAGCTTGCGCGGCGTTACACGGGCACTGGGTCTACACGGGCACCGGGACCGACGAGACTGCGGCCATCATGGTCACTCGATCACGCTGCAGCCTGGCTGCTCGGCGCACAAGGAGACTGGTAGGTCGGCACAGGCCGTCGCGGTCCCGGAACAGCCGCCCTGCCAGGAACAGCCTTCTTGGCTCGTGCAGAAGTACTCGCTCGGCTGGAGGATGCACGAGGAGGCGGAGCCGCTGCAGGACTCCGACGAAGAGCTCCAAAAGCAGCCGTCCTGCGACGTGCAGGCAAAGGAGGTGGTCATCGAGTAGCAGCTCGTCGCCACGCCGCTGCAGTCGCTGTCGTCGCTGCAACCGAGCGCGAGCAAGCATTCGGTGCCCGAGAGCAGGGAGCAGGGCATGGCGGTGCCGCCGCAGTACGGGACGCCCGAGCCTGGTCCGGAACGCGAGCACCAGCCGAACTCGCTGCACTTCGATTTCTCGGGGCAATCAGCGTCGGTTTCGCAAGTGAGCGTGCAGATGTTGGCGCCGATGCACATCGTGTCGTCGCCGAACCTGTCGGTGCACTCTTCCTCGGCGAAGCAGCTCGCCGTGCATTGCTTGTGGGCGATGTAGTCGGTCGTGTCCAGGTGGCAGTTCAGGCCGTCTTCACAGTCCGCGCTGGTTTCGCACGGCTGACCGACGCCTTTGCCGGGAAGGCCGGCGCTGGTGCTACCCGAACCTCCCGTCGGCGATGTGCCGCCTGACGAAGAGCCGCCCGAACCGGTCGTCGACGAAGAGCTGCCCGAACCAACCGTCGAGGAACCACCCTGAGAACTGCCACCGGAGGAGTCATCGTCACCTCCGCCACCCGAGCACCCGGCGAGCGCGAGGCTCGAGGCCAACGCCCACGCTGCGTAACCGATGCCGGTCGTGTCCCACCGCACCGCTGACCGGTGCTCTCGACGCGTCTTCATGTTTTTCTTCCTCTTTCTGCAGAGGCCGCTCGAAGCGAAGGCGTCGACACCAGACGGCGCAATCCAGCGCTGCCGGCTGCCGCTCACGGGCGCCGGTGGCGAAGGTCCTTGCGATGTCTCACCCCGGTGAGTGTTGCTGTCTCACCACCACGCCTACGATGCTGCCACCATGCTTCTCCGAGCTATACAGGCACGAGCGGGCGGAGCGCAACGGAAACCGCGCGCTCTTTCCGGAGCAGGAAAGTACTCCAGAGGGTGACCGTGGGACGGTAGCGCCGCGAGCGGCCTGGCAGAGGGCCTCACGCCGTTGTGCCGCGACCACTATCCCGCCCAAAAAACAAAGCCACAAAAAGGCGAGACTGCGGCCACCATTGACCGCAGTCTCTCGGACGGACGGAGTATGAAAGAGAATCAGCGCGAGGGCGGAGGCTCCGCGAACGTGCCGGGGAACGGGTTCGCGCGGTTCCTGCGGTTGATCTCGCGGTCGGTCCAGGGGAAAGTGGCGCCGCGCTCCTCGAACACGGCCACGCCGATCACGCCGACGTTGCGATCGTCGCCCTTCTTCCCGGCGTAGGAGTTACGGACGCTGCCGAAGCGGAAGGCCGCGACTTCGTCCATGCTCTGACGGAAGCCGTCGATGGCGACGGTGGCGAAGGGTTGCACCAGGTAGCCGCGCTTCGAAAAATTACCGGGCTTGCCGTCGATGACGTCGAGGCCGTCGACCGTGACGACCGCTTCGAAGCGGTTGCCGCTGTTGTTCTGGATCTCGATCGCGTAGCGATCGCCGTGCTCGCCGATGACGAGGCTCCGGCCGTTGGCGTTGAGGGTCGGGAGCGAGAGGCCGTTTTCGTCGACGACGCGGACCGTGACCATGCCGCGCGCCGTCGGGACACCCTCACGCTGGAAGTCGGCGAGTGACGCGCCGCGCAGCATCGCATTCACGCCGGTGCGATCGTTGTAGTTGACGGTCATGAGCGCGAACGGGCTGCTCGGGTTCGCGCGCTCGAAGGGCGAAGAGGTGACGTGGCTGGTTCGCGTCTCGCCCCAGG
>JAEZYO010000157.1 GCA_023419055.1 Pseudomonadota bacterium
ATCACGACCCCACGACGGCCCCCTGCGGGCCCCCCAATTCCGAGAGGCACTAGAGGTGGACACCTTCACGCCCGATTCCGACCGCGACCCCCAAGAGACGAGCGACTGGCTCGATTCGCTCGACGCAGTCGTTGACCACGAAGGGCGGGACCGCGCGCGCTTTCTGCTCACGAGGGTCCTCGAGTCCGCTCGTGGTCATGGGGTCGAGCCGGTACTCCCGCTCCACACCGACTACGTCAACAGCGTGCGTCCCGAGGACGAGCCCGCTTATCCGGGCGATCGCGAGCTCGAGACGCGCGTGCGCCGCATCGTGCGCTGGAACGCCGCGGTCATGGTGCACCGCGCGAACAAGCATTTCGACGGCATCGGCGGTCACCTTTCCACCTACGCCTCGAGCGCCACGCTGTACGAGGTGGGCTTCAACCACTTCTTCCGCGGCAAGGACGACGGCGGCGCGGGCGATCAGGTGTACTACCAGGGCCACGCGGCTCCGGGGATCTACGCTCACGCCTTCCTCGAGGGCCGGCTCACCGTCGAGCACCTCGAGCGCTTCCGGCGCGAGGTCGAGCGCGGCAAGGGGCTCTCTTCTTACCCGCATCCGCGCTTGATGCCGGATTTCTGGGAGTTTCCCACCGTCAGCATGGGCCTCGGCCCGATCCACTCGATCTATCAGGCGCGGCTCAACAAGTACCTCACGAACCGCAGCATCTCGGACGCCTCGAACTCCCGCGTCTGGTGCTTCGTCGGGGACGGGGAGAGCGACGAGCCCGAGACGCTCGGCGCGCTCAGCATCGCGGCCCGTGAGGGCCTCGACAACCTGACCTGGGTCATCAACTGCAACCTGCAGCGCCTCGACGGTCCGGTGCGCGGGAACGGCAAGGTCATCCAGGATCTCGAGGGCGTCTTCCGCGGCGCCGGCTGGAACGTCGTCAAGGTCATCTGGGGCCCCGAGTGGGACGACCTCTTCGCGCGCGATCACGAAGGCGTGCTCCGCCGCCACCTGAACGCGGTGGTCGACGGGCGCTGGCAGCGGCTCACCACCGCGACCGGCGACGTCGTGCGCAAGGAGTTCTTCGCGCTCGATCCGCGCATGCTCGAGCTCGTGAGCCACCTCTCGGACGAGCAGCTCGCGAAGCTCCGCCGCGGCGGTCACAGCTTCCGCAAGGTCTACGCCGGCTACAAGAAGGCGACCGAGCGCAACGGCCGCCCCTCGGTCGTGCTCGCTCACACCGTCAAGGGCTGGCGCCTCGGCGAGGGCTTCGAAGGCGCGAACGTCACGCACCAGAAGAAGAAGATGGACAAGGGGGATATCAAGACCTTCAGGGACATCCTGGAGCTACCGATCCCCGACGACAAACTCGACGATCCGCCGTTTTATCACCCGGGGATGGATAGCCCCGAGGTCGAGTACCTGCTCGAGCGCCGGCGCGCGCTCGGCGGGCTCGTGCCGAAGCGCCGCACGAGCGCGCAGGTCAAGCTCGAGGTTCCGGGCGAAGACCTGTTCGGCGAGTTCTACCAGGGCATGGCCAAGGGCGAGGCGTCGACCACGATGGTCTTCTCGCGCATGCTCGCCAAGCTCATCCGTGACAAGAAGATCGGCAGGCGCGTGGTGCCGATCGTGCCGGACGAGGCGCGCACCTTCGGTATGGATGCGCTCTTCAGCCAGGTCGGCATCTACTCGCACGTCGGGCAGCTCTACGAGCCCATCGACAAGGGCAAGCTGCTCTACTACCGCGAGGCCAAGGACGGCCAGGTGCTCGAAGAGGGCATCACCGAGGCGGGCAGCATGGCCTCGTTCATCGCCGCGGCGACGTCGTACTCGATTCACGGGCAGCCGCTGATCCCATTTTACATCTTCTATTCGATGTTCGGGTTCCAGCGCACGGGCGACCAGCTCTGGGCGGCGGGGGACTCGCTGTCCCGCGGCTTCGTGCTCGGCGCCACGGCGGGCCGCACGACCCTGAACGGCGAGGGCCTGCAGCACGAAGACGGGCACAGCTTGCTCCACGCGATGACGGTGCCCGCGTGCGTCTCGTACGACGTCTCCTTCGCCTTCGAGCTCGCGGCCATCATCGAGGACGGCCTCAAGCGCATGTACGTGGATGACGAGAACATCTACTACTACATCACGCTTCAGAACGAGGATTACCGCATGCCGCCCATGCCGGAAGGCGCGAAGGCAGGCATTTTGAAGGGACTTTACCGCTTCAAGCCTGCCGAGCAGCGGCTAGAGAAGCACGTGGAGCTCTTCGGCTCGGGCTCGATCATGCAGCAGGTGCTGCGCGCTCAGACCATCCTCGCCGAGCGCTTCGGTGTCTCGTCGGACGTCTGGGGCGTGACGAGCTATCAAGCGCTCCGCACGGACGCGCTCGAGTGCGAGCGTTACAATCGCCTGCACCCGGACGCGGAGCCTCGCGTGCCGTACCTCCAGCAAGCGCTGAAGGGCGTGACGGGTCCCTTCATCACGGCGAGCGACTACATGAAGTCGCTCGGCGATCTGATCGCGCGCTGGTTGCCCGGCAGGCTCGTGCCGCTCGGCACCGACGGCTTCGGCATGAGCGACACGCGCGAGCAGCTGCGCCGGCACTTCGAGGTCGACGCGGAGTCGATCGTGATCGGCGCGCTCGACGGTTTGCGTCAGGAAGGCAAGCTGAGCGGCTCGGAGCTCGCGCGTGCCATCCACGACCTCGGCGTGAACCCCGACAAGGTCGCGCCCCTGTCCATCTAGGTCGCGCCGCGCGCATGGCCCGGCGTTCTCGAGAGGACGTCGGGCCGTGAGGCCAAACCGTGATGGACTCCGTGAGCCGTGCAAGCTCCGGAGCTCAAGTACACCCTACGCCGAGTACCTCGCGCTCGAGCAGAACAGTGAGTTCAAGCACGAGTACTTCGCGGGTCGCGTGTACGCGACGTCAGGCGGGACGCCGGAGCACGGGCGGCTTGCGGCTCAGATCATCCTGCTGCTTGGCGACTTCGCGCATATCGTCGCATCCCTCCGCTCGAGTGCTACGTGCGCGTGTCGCAGACGGAGCGCTTGCTCGAGGTCTTCACGCGCAAACGCCGACGGCACCTGGACCCTGCGCGACGTGCGGGAAGGTGAGGCGCGCATCGACGCCATCGCGTGCCAGCTCGGGTTGGACGCGGTGTACCGCGACCCCCTCGCGAGCTAGCCGCTCGAGCCGCGTACTCGTTGCCGTCCGCCAGCACGCTCGATCGCGTGTTCACCGCGCTCTCGAGAGCAGCTCGTCGAGCAACGGCGCGTTCGCGGGCGGGAACTCGAGCTCGGAGAGCTCGGAGGGTTCCACCCAACGCGCCTCCGCGACCTCGAGCGCCCGAGGTTCTCCGCTGACCCAATCGCAATCCACGGGGGTGAGAGTCACCACGCGATCGGCGTAGTCGTACACGATCGGCTCGCGGCACGAGCGCGCCCGAACGGTGACCCCGACCTCTTCCAGGACCTCCCGCTCAGCGCAGGACTCGGCGCTCTCGCTCGCCTGGCGTTTGCCGCCCGGGAACTCCCACAGGCCGCCCAGGTGCGCCGCTGCGCGGCGCCGGCTCACGAGCAGCTGCTCTCGTCTCCACACGAGGGCGATCGCCACGTCCACCCGCTTCTCGTCCACGCTCACGCTCCCTTCACGATCTTCGCGAGCAGCCGGCGGTGCGGCGTCGGTACTGCCAGATCCGAGATGGCCGAAGGGTCGCGCCAGACGAGATCGTCAGAGCGCTTGCTGCGGGCACCCTGTGGTTTGCAAGCGTAAGCGTCGAGAGTGATGCGAAAGCGCGTGATGGTGTGGGTCAAGGTCGCACGCTTCTCACCCACGTCCACGTCGGTGAGGCCGTGCTCGAGCGCGGCACGGCGCGCCGCGTGTTCGGGCGTTTCGCCCGCCCCGACCTCCGCGTGCGGCAACACCCAGAGACCGGCGAAGCGCGGCGCGTTCGAGGGCAGCCGCCGGAACAAGAGCTTTCCAGCGCGCTCGATCAGCGCCGCTACCGCTCGCACCGGCGTCGCCGCGCGGCGCTCGGGCAGCTCGGGTAGCCGCGAGACCTCTCCGCGCGCCTTCGCCGCGCAGCCCTTGGCGACCGGGCAGCCCGCGCAGTCGGGAGACCGCGGCGTGCAGACTACGGCGCCGAGCTCCATGAGTGCCTGATTGAAATCACCCGGCGCGCGCTCCGGGACGAGCTCGCCGGCGAGCGTCCAGAGCGCTTGCTTCAGAGGTTTCCGTGTGGGATCTCCGGCGAGCCCGAAGTAGCGGCAAAGCACGCGGACCACGTTGCCGTCGACGAGCGGCTCGCGCTGATCGAAGGCGATGCTGAGGATGGCCCCGGCCGAGTACTCGCCGATGCCGGGCAGCGCGCGGAGGAGAGCGCGCTCGCTCGGAAGTTTACCTGCGTGACGTTCCACCACCTGACGCGCGGCGGCCTGCAGGCGCCGAGCCCGCGAGTAGTACCCGAGGCCCTGCCACGTGGAGAGCACCTCGTCTTCCGGCGCCGCAGCGAGCGCTCGGAGCGTCGGGAATCGCTCCATCCAGCGCTCGTAGTAAGAAATTGCAGTCGCGACCTGGGTCTGCTGGAGCATGATCTCGCTCACCCAGATCGCGTAGGGGTCCCGGGTTCGGCGAAAGGGAAGGTCGCGGCGGTTTTCTCCGTACCAGGAAACGAGTTTTTTCCGGAAGCGCTCCTGCTCGGCCTTGAGGCCCCGAAGGGGAGCGGCCGCACCCGAGGCCGTCGGTTTGGCCCCTCGCCGGAAAGCTATCGTAGGCGACAAGACGCGCGCGAGCGTAACGGGCTTGTGGGCCCTTTACCATCCGTGAGAGAGTCGAAAAGACAGCCCGAATGTCGAGCCCCCTGGTCGTCTCCTTAGAAGCGATCCGCACGGACGGATGGTTCGAGCGCATCGGCGAGGGTATCGGCAGCTTCCAAGCGCTGTGCGAGATCATCGGTGCCAGGTTCTTCGCGTTCTCGATGATCACTGGCGCTCGCATCACGTCGCTCACGGTCGATCGTCGCTTGCCGGACAACACGGTGGTCGAGTTCGCGCTCGGAGGCGACGAGGCAGGCAACGGCGCCGAGGTCCAGCGTCTGACGCTCGTCGAGTTCCGGCGCAGGCTCGTGAACGCGCTCGTCATCGACGAGCCGACGGGCCCGGCACCGACGCGGAACACCGACCTCGAAGCGGTGCAGCTGCACATCGGCGTGCGCTACCTGCTGCTGGCTCCGCTCTATGGCTACGCGCTGAAGGAGCTGCGGGTCCGACCGGAGGGGTCGGACATTTCGCTCCTCCAAGACGGAGTCGACGAGAGCTACTCCCTCGCTGCGTTCCGAGCTCGCATCCGGACGCACGTCCGAGAAGATCTCGACCGCGTCAGCCGCCCCGCGGCCAGGAGCGCCATCGACCTCAGCCGGGTGCCCGAAGCCGAGCAGGCGGCCGAGCGGGACGATCACGTACGAGTGCTCGAGCTCCTGGGGGCATGGCCGGCCCCGCTCGCCATCTTCCTCCGAACCCCGGAGGGGCAGATGCTCAACCCCGATACGCGAGCGGTGATCGCCCGAGCGTTGGCGCTGCTCGGTGCGGCTTGCATCACCCTCGGTGAAATCGGAAAAGGCGAAGAAATACTGAGGCTTGGCATCCAGTATGCGGCCGACGGCCCCGCCGCGCCGGACGTCTTTCTCAAGTTGGGAGAGGCGATCTTCGCGGATGGCAGGACAGGGGAGGCCATCGGGCCGCTTCGACGCGCCGCGAACCTCGGTGCAGCACCCGATCGGGTCTGGCCGCTGCTCGCCCAGGCCTTCGCGTCGCGCGGCCGGTACCTCGCGGCCGTCGCCGCAGCCGAGGAAGCCCGAGCCGCCGGGGTACCGCGAGAAATACTGGATTCGGTCTTCGAACAGGCTCATACAGTGCTCGGCAAGCCGTACGACCAGTGGCGGCTGCTCCTGGATCAGCCCGCGAGCTGAAGCGGCGGTCGAGAATCCTCGACCTTTTAGCTGCTCGCATTGACAGCCTCTTCCGCCCAGCACTACATAGCGCCGGACCGCCCGTCATTTCCGACAGTTGCAGACGGACCGGCGAACCACGAGCCCACCATGTTCGAGCTCTACTTTCCGATGTTTGCGATGTTCGCCGTCGTGGCGGTCATCTGTGCCGTGATGTTTCTCGGCGGGCACCTGTTGGGGCCCAAGCACCCGACCCCCGAGAAGTTGATGCCGTTCGAGTGCGGCAACGACACCGAAGGTGCCAAGGGCACCAAGTTGAACGTGAAGTTTTACCTGACCGCGATCCTGTTCGTCGTCTTCGACATCGAGGTCGTGTTCATGTACCCGTGGGCCGCGCTGTTCAAGGGTCTAGGCTGGGTCGGATTCTTGAGCATGTTCGGCTTCATCATGGCGCTCCTCGTAGCGCTTGCGTACTGCTGGAAGAAAGGAGCCCTCGAATGGGAGACCTGACGAACGTGAGGCAAGTGCTCGAAACGGGGGAAGGGCACGGCTTCGCCACCACCAAGTTCGAGTCGCTGCTCGCCTGGGCGCAAAAGTACTCGCTCTTCATGTACCCGTTCGTGACGGCGTGCTGCGGCATGGAATTCATGTCCGTGTCGAGCCCGCGTTACGACTTCTCGCGCTTCGGCTCGGAGGCGCCGCGCTTCTCGCCGCGTCAGTCCGATCTCCTGTGGGTGGTCGGCACGATCGTGCAGCGCCAAGCGCCGATCCTGCGCCGCATCTACGAGCAGATGGCGGAGCCGAAGTGGGTGCTCGCGTTCGGCACCTGCGCGTCGTGCGGCGGCTTCTACGACAACTACGCGACGGTCGCCGGCATCGACAAGATCATCCCCTGCGACATCTACGTCCCGGGCTGTCCGCCTCGTCCGGAAGCGGTGCTCGACGGGCTCATGCTCCTTCAGGACAAGATCCAGAAGGGTGATCGCCGCCCCGCGATCGTGAAGCCGCGGCTCGACCCGGTCGCGGATCCGAACCTAGGTCTGGTCCAGCTCCGCCGCTCCGGCTCCTCTCGTCCTCCCGCCTGAAGAACATGGCCAAAGCCCTCGTCGAACTCCTGAAGCAACAATTTCAGGCCGCCGTCATCGAGACGCACTCGCAGGCCGGCGACGACACCGTCGTCGTGGACGCCTCGCAGTGGAAGGAGGTCGCGCGCTTCTTGCGTGACGCTCCGCAGGCCGACATGAGCATGCTGGTCGACCTGACCGCCGTCGACTACCCCGATCGCGAACCGCGCTTCGAGGTGGTCGCTCACTTCTACTCGCTCAGCAAGGGTCACAGGCTGCGCTTGAAGGCGCGCGTCGGCGATCCTGAAGGCGAAGTGGTCGAGATCGACACCTTGACCGACCTCTGGGCGAGCGCGAACTGGCTCGAGCGCGAGTGCTACGACCTGCTCGGCGTGAAGTTCCGGGGCCACCCCGATCTACGCCGCATCTTGCTCTACCCCGAGTTCGAGGGGCACCCGCTCCGCAAGGACTACCCTGCCGAGCGGATTCAGCCGCTCGTTCCCTACCGTGAAGTCCCGAACACCGAGAAGATCGCGCCGTTCAGCGTCGACGAGGGTATGCCTTTCGGGCGCCAGACCTTCGTCAGGTTCGACGACGAGAACGAACGATCCGGAGCGGATAACTGATGGAACCGTTGGATCAAGATCTGCTCGAGTCCGAAATCGAGCTGCCCGCGGAGCCGATGCTGCTCAACGTGGGCCCCGCGCACCCTGCCATGCACGGCACCGTGCGCATCGTGATGGAGCTGTCGGGTGAGTCGATCGAGCGCTGCGACGTGCAGGTGGGCTACCTGCACCGCGGGTTCGAGAAGATGTGCGAGCGCGGCACCTGGACTCAGGTGTTCCCGTACGTCGACCGCCTGAACTACGTGTCGCCCATGCTCTGCAACGTGGGCTTCGCCCTCGCTTGCGAGAAGCTGCTCGGCGTCGCGGTGCCGGACCGCTGCCAGTGGTACCGCATGATCCTCGGGGAGCTCGCGCGCTGCTCGGATCACCTGACCTGCGACGGCGCCATGGCCATGGAGCTCGGCGCGTTCACCCCCTTCCTCTGGATGATCAAGGGTCGCGAGGCGATCTGGGATCTCATGGAAGAAGAGACGGGCGCGCGCATGACCCACAGCTTCGCGCGCGTGGGCGGCATGGCGCAGCCACCGACCGACGGCTTCAAGGATCACGTGCGCGCGGTCACGCGGCAGATCTTGAACATCGTGGCCGAGTGCGAGCGCCTCTTGCTCGGCAACCGCATCTTCCTCGATCGCCTCGAGAACGTAGGCATCATCAGCAAGGAAGACGCGATCTCCCTCGGCTGGACCGGCCCGAGCCTGCGCGCTTGCGGCATCCCCTACGACGTCAGGAAGTCCCACCCGTACCTCAAGTACGGCGAGGTCGACTTCGACGTGCCGGTGGGCAGCACGGGCGACTGCTTCGATCGCTTCATGGTGCGCATCGACGAGCTCAAGCAGAGCTGCCGCATCATCGATCAGTGCCTCGAGCGGATGCCCGACTCGGGCC
>JAEZYO010000208.1 GCA_023419055.1 Pseudomonadota bacterium
CCTCGGTGGCGTGGGGCGCGCCACGGTCGCGACGATCGTCGCGTAGGTGTCTGGGAACCGCTGATCCAAGGCGATGACTCCGATGAACGAATCGGTGAAGTGCCCGACGTAGGCGAGCCCGTGGCTCGAGTCGACGACCAAAGGGTGAGGACCGCGACCGGTCGTCACCTCGGCCTCAAGTCGGCGCCGGACCGGGTCGTAGATGAAGATGCGGCGCGAGTCGAAGCAGACTACGAACACCCGGCGCTCGAGCTCACCCTGAGGGTTGATGATGGAGCCGAGCACCACCCGAGAAGGGCCCGCGGTGAGCGGGACGGAGAGGTTGAACGCGGGCAGGTCGTCGGTGCCGTTCTCGTTCGCCACCGCGAACGTCTGACCGACGAGCAAGCTCGGCGGCGTGCGATTCGCCACGTACACGTCGAACGGGATGTCGGTCACCTCCCCCAGGCACTCGAAGAAGCCGGGATCCACGCTCGCCCGGCACGCCTCGTCCAGCAGGCAAGCCGCCTCCACGCCGAACTCGGTCGCGCACGCGAGCTCCGCGCTCGTCCGCGCCGAGGAGTCGACGGCGATCCCTCGGGAATCCGTGCCGACGGAGTTGAGCGCGATCTGGCTCGACCCGACGGCCCTGGCGAAAGGACGCGCGGGATCGGAGAGCGCGTCGTCGTAGACCTTCACGAGCACGACGTTCGCCGAGTTGCGGAACGTGACGAGGAAGCTCGGCGAGTACTGCGGGTCGGCGAGCGTCGAGAACGACGTCCCCACGTGAGCCACCCCGACAGGCCGCGAGGGCAGATCACCCACCGCGAACTCGAGAGTCGGGCCCCGCTCCGACCAGTCGTTCATGAAGAGCGAGACCGCGCCCGAGGTCTGGTTGGAGACCAAGATCGCTCGGCCGTCGACGCTGGCATCGAGCGCGAAGGGCTCGGGCAGGAGCCGAAGATCGCGCGTGTTCTCGCGATCCGGATCGTCACCGCTGCGGTGGCGATCGTCACACGCGCCGTCGTTGTTCGACTGACCGCACTCGAGCGTGCCGTCGTTGGTGTCGATCCAGTGGAGCGTGGCGTCGCCTGCCACCGTCATGAACAGCCGCCCGCCGCCAGCCGGATCTTGGCGATAGATCAGCTCACGCGCGAACGCGCCGATTTCGACGCTGTCCGCGATGATGGCAGGGCCGCCATCTTGCACGGATACGGGATCGATGTACCCGCACCTTCCGGGCACCAGCAGTCGTTCCGAAGCCGGCCTCTCGCCGAAGGCGCCGCACGGCTCGCCCGCGAACTCGCCCTCCGAAGGGACGCAGGTCTTGCTGGGCAAGCCCAGGTTCTCCGGGGTCGGCTCGAGGTCGCAGAACTCACCGCTCGAGCAGTCGGCGTCTGCCGCGCAGCCGCGAGGCACGCGCGCGCGAAGCTCTTCTAGGTCGAGGCTCTGCAGCGTTCCTGCGTTGAACTGCAGATCGAAATCGCTGTTGGCAACGTAGAGGAAGCGAGCGTCGCTATCGAGCGCAAGACCTACGGGGAAGTAGACGCGGTCGGTCGGCGGCGCGACACCGTCACCGGGGTCGAAGCAGCCGCCCAAAAGCGCGGCGATGAAGAGCAAATGCAGGCGGGCCGCCATGAGCGCGCGGAGCCTAGTACAGACCGCGCACGCCGTGCCATATGCCTTTCCCGGTGGAGCGACTTGCGGAGCCGCTCTTCAGAGCTCGCGCCGGCTCAGCCGAGGTCGAGGATCACGACGCCGCGCTCCGCGGGGTCGTCTTCGCGCTTGGGCTCGGGCGCGGGACGATAGGCGTCTACCGGGAGTTCGAGGCGAGGGTGATCTTGTTCTCGCCTACGACGCTCCTCCTCCTCTCTACGCCGGATCTGTTCGATGATGAACGGAGGGAGCATTCCCGGCCTTTCTCTTTCCAGGGTCCGCATTGACCCTTGACGAATAATCTAGCTACGTGGCCGCCTGGGTCAAGTTCCCGAAACCTGAAGAACTTTCCGGGCGGGGGGGGAATCCCACTAGGGTTACCAATCCCGACAACCTGTCAGTCGTACGACCGGCTCTTTCGAAAAGTTTAGCGGGGTGCCATAACTTCGCGAAACTAGCCGACTCTCTCTCGGCCTGTCGCGCTTTGAAGCATCACGAGCGCGCACCTTTGCTAGAAGCTCCGTCGACCATTTCCGCCTTTCGCATGGACCCTTGCTCGAGACATCGCTGGCCCAGCCGGTCTCGGTTGCGGCCGCTCCCCTTCGGGGAGACGGGCGGATGGTCTTGGTTGCGGCCGCTCCCCTTCGGGGAGACGGGCCGACGGTCTTGGTTGCGGCCGCACCCCTTCGGGGAGACGGGCCGACGGGCCTGGGTGATGGGAGCGATCCTCTTGCTGGTCCTCGTCGCCACCGGCCGGCGAGCGTGGGCCGCGTTCGAGCTCAACGACCCCGAATGGGAGGGCGGGAGCGAGCTTCTCGAGATCGCGCGTGAGGAGCTCGGACGGGACCGCGTGGAGCTCGTGGGCACCCTGGATTTCGAGCAGCTCACGCCGAACGACGGCGTGCTCGTCCTGCACCCCGAGAGTGACCTGAACGCCGAGGAGTTTTCGGCGTTCCTCACGGCGGGCGGGCGGCTCGCCGTCCTCGACGATCACGGCAAGGCGACGAACCTCCTCGCACGATACCGCGTTCAGCGAGTGCCTGCCCCGCTACGCCCGGCCCAGACGCTGCGCTCCAATCCGGATCTCGCGATCGCAGTACCCGCGGTCCAATCCGTGGCGGGCGTCGAGCAGAACCGCCACCCGGTCGTGGCCGGCGTGGAACGACTGGTCACCAATCATCCGACCGCGCTGCTCCACCCGAACCTGACCCCTGTCCTCGAGATCCCGGCGATTGGCGAGCCGAACGCCACGCTCGCGGTCACCGGCGTCATCGCCAATCGCGGTCGGCTGTTCGTGATGGGTGATCCGTCCACGCTCATCAACTTGATGCTGCGCTACCCAGGCAACCGCGCCTTCGCCAAGGGACTCGTCAAATACCTGGTCGAGCCCGACGCGTGGGGTGAGCGCTCGGGCAAGCTCTACATCTTCGCGAACAAGATCCGCCAGCGCGGCCACTACGGCGGAGAAGGCGGCGTCGCGCGCGACGCGCGGGAGCTGCTCTCTTCGTTCGAAGATCTACTCGGACAAATCCGAAAGAGCGGCCTCCCGCCCGGGGTAGCGCTCGCTTTCGGAGCAGCTTGCGCTCTCCTCCTGCTCGCTTGGGCGGTCGGGACGACGCTCAAGACCTATCGCCCGTACCTACCCCGCTACGCCCACGCGCCGCCGTTGCTCGCTCAGGGCGGAGTTGCCGGACGCGCCGCCGTGCTCGCCGCCCCGACCACCGATCCGGCCCTGGTCCTCTCGGAGCTGCACGCGGCCCTCGTCGAAACGCTCGCCGACCGGCTCGAGCTCGACTCGAAGCTTGCCCCGGAGCGGCTCATCGAGGAAGCGCGGCAGCGGGGGGTTTTGTCGCAGGAGCAAGCGGCCGAGGCGCACTGGTTGCGGAAAGAGCTCGCCCGCGGGCCGGACGCGCTCGCGCGCGGCCAGCGTCTCTCCGTGCCCCCCGCCCGCCTGCGGGAGCTCGGGGAGAAGGCCCTGGTACTCTGCAGGCAAATCGACCAGCGTATGGGCGAAAGCTAGCCCCCGAATGCAGGCTCTACAGATCAGCGAAATCGAAGCTGCGCGCGACCGACTCGCCGAGGTGAGGCGTCAGGTCGGCCGGGTGTACATCGGCGACGCCAGCCCCGTCGACATGATGCTCATCGCGCTCCTCGCGCGCGGGCACGTGCTGCTCGAGGGCGTGCCCGGGATCGCCAAGACCACCCTGGTCAAGGCCTTCGCACAGTCACTCGGCTGTACGATCCGCCGCATTCAGTTCACGCCGGACCTCCTGCCGGCCGACATCACGGGCACTTACGTGCTCTCGCCCAAGGACGGAACGTTCTCCCTCCGAGCGGGGCCTGTCTTTACGAACGTCCTCCTCGCCGACGAGATCAACCGGGCGCCGGCCAAGACCCAGAGCGCTCTCCTCGAGGCCATGCAGGAGCGCCAGGTCACGATCGAGGGAGATCGCTTCGAGCTGCCCGACCCGTTCTTCGTGCTCGCGACGCAGAACCCGATCGACCTCGAGGGGACCTACCCGCTGCCCGAAGCGCAGATCGACCGCTTTTTGGTCCGGGTTCACATGGGTTACCCGACCGAGCGCGACGAAGTGGCCATGCTGCGCGCACACGGCATCGC
>JAEZYO010000279.1 GCA_023419055.1 Pseudomonadota bacterium
GCGGCTCGGCGCCGGCGCTCCGCGCCGCGTCGCGCGCGGCGATCTTGTCGCCCAGCAGGCGGAGCGCTCGGGGTGACGGCCCCACGAAGGTCGCCCCCGCCGCGGCCACCGCCTCCGCGAACTCCGCCTTCTCGCTGAGCAAGCCGTAGCCCGGGTGCACGGCGTCCGCGCCCGTGTCGCCCAGCGCGGCGATCAGCGCCGGAATCGAGAGGTAGCTGTCCTTGGCGGGGCCGGGCCCCAGACGAATGGCCTCGTCCGCGCTCGTCACCTGCGGCAGCGCGATGTCCGCGTCGGAGAAGACAGCGACCGTTCGGACCCCGAGGCGCTCTGCGGTTCGGAGCACGCGACAGGCAATCTCACCGCGGTTCGCGACCAGGAGCTTCTTGAACGGTAGGGTCATGATTTCAGGAGCCGCAGCTTCGCTCGAAGCTCTTCTCGCTCGCGCTTCTTCTTCACGAGCTCGTCCGCCATGGCAAGCTGCCCGCAGGCGGCGTTCACCTCGTCACCCCGCCGGGTGCGCACGAAGCAGCTGTACCCGGCCGAGGACAGGAACTCCTGGAAGTCCTGGACCCGCTGCTCGCTCGGGGCGCGAAAGTCGGCGGCCGAGATCGGGTTCATCGGGATGAGGTTCACCTTGACCCGCAGACCTCGCAAGAGATCGGCGAGCGCGCGCGCGTGACCGATGGAGTCGTTCACGCCGTCGATGAGCGTGTACTCGATCGTCATGCGGCGGCGGCGCGGCAGCGGGTAGCGGCGGAGCGCGCGAATCAGCTCGGCCACCGGGTACTTCTCGTTCATCGGGATGATGCGGTCGCGCGTCGCGTCGTCCGGCGCGTGCAGCGAAATCGCGAGCCCGACCTTGCCTTCGAAGTCTTCACCCAGCTTGTCGATCCCCGGGACGAGCCCCACCGTGCTCACCGTGATGCGGCGAAGGCTCATGTTGAGCCCTTCCGGGTGCGTGAGCAGGCGAAGCGCGCGGGCGGTCTCGTCGTAGTGATGGAGCGGCTCTCCCATGCCCATGAAGACGAGGTTCTTCAGGTCCTCGTCCGCCTTCAGCAAGCGGCGAGCGAGCAAGACCTGCGAGACGATCTCACCTGCCCCGAGCCCGCGCACGAGCCCCGCCTGACCGCTCGCGCAGAAGCGACAGCCCATGGCGCAGCCGTACTGAGTCGAGATGCAGAGCGTGACCCGAGTGCGGCCGGCGTCTCCCGGCTCCTCGTCGTTCACGCCCTCCTCGTCCGAAGCGTCCGCCTGAGCGTCCGCGTCGTCGAGCCGGGTCATCGGGATGATCACCGACTCGACGCGCGCGCCGTCCGGCATGGCCAGGATGAGCTTTCGAGTGCCGTCACGGGAGCCGTGCACGTCGGCCACGTTGCTCGGCGCGCCGAGCCCTTCGGCCTTGAGCTTCTCTCGCAACGAGGACGAGAGGTTCGTCATCTTGTCGGGCTCGAACTCACCGCCGCGGTGGATCCAGCGGAACACCTGCTTGGCGCGGTACCCGGGCTCTCCCAGCGCCGCGAGCACCGGCTGCCACTCTTCCGGCAGCCGGGCGACCGGCGCGATCTTGGCTTCGGGCGGGGAAGTCATTTCCCCTGCGCCTTCGCCTCGTCCCAGTAGCGATCCAGGACCTCGAGCGGGAGCCCTTGCGCGGGCTTGCCGTCCACGCCGCGCGGCCAGCCGCCGTGCTCTTCCTTCACTCGCTGCTCCACGTGGGAGAAGCGGCCGCTGAAGCGATCACCCGTCTTGCGGAGCGCGAGCTCCGCGTCCACGCCGTGATGCCGGCCGAGGTTGACGAGCGCGAACAAGATGTCTCCGAGCTCCGACTCGATGCGCGCCTTGTCGCCAGACGAGATCGCCTCGTCGAGCTCCGTGAGCTCCTCGGCCACCTTGTCCCGAGAGCCTTGAGAATCGGGCCAATCGAAGCCGACCCGGCTCACCTTCTCGCTGATGCGTTGAGCGCGGTAGAGCGCCGGCAACGAGCGAGGCACGCCGTCGAGCACCCCGCGCTCCGCCTTCTCCTGGGCCTTCGCCTGTTCCCAGTTGCGGAGCACGGCGTCGCTGCCGGTCACCTGGTGATCCCCGAACACGTGCGGGTGGCGGCGCACCAGCTTGTCGATGAGCCCGCAGATCACGTCGTCGGGGCCGAACTCGGACTTGGCGCGCGCGAGCTCCCCCAGGAACACGACCTGGAGCGCCAGATCGCCGAGCTCCTCCTTCACGTGCTCGGAGTCGCCCTCGTCGATGGCGTCGATCACCTCGCACGCCTCTTCGAGCACGTAGCGCCGCAGGGACTCGAAGCTCTGCTCGCGATCCCACGGGCAACCGTCGGGGGCGAGCAGGCGCTGCATCAACTCCACGAGCTTCGGGTAAGTTTGACCGCGTTGCTCGGAAAGCGGCGGCGGCGCGGGGACTTCGAAGGGTCGACCCATCGCGCCCGGGTTTAGCACTACTAGCTACCTGCCGCACCAGCCGGATCGGCTACGCTCCTCGGTATGGCCGACGACGCTCCGAACCAGAGCTCACTCCTCGAAGAACGGCACGGGGCGGTGGCGCTCCTCCGGCTCAATCGCCCTTCCAGCAAGAACGCTCTCAGCCGGGAGCTCGTGGACACGCTGGGAGCCTCACTCGGTCGAGTTGCCGCGGACAAGTCGGTGCGTGCCATCGTGCTCGCCGGCTCCGGCGGCTCGTTCTGTTCGGGTGTCGACCTCAAAGAAGCGGTCGGCGAGATTGCATCCGGAGCGGACCTCGGCGCGCGGGTGGACGCCTTTCACACCGTCATCCGCGGCATCGTCGGAGCGACGCAGCCGGTGATCGCGGCCGTCGACGGACCCGCCGTCGGGTTCGGCGCGGACCTCGCGCTCGCCTGCGACCTGCGTGTGATCTCCGAGCGCGCCTACTTCCAGGAGAAGTTCGTCGGCATCGGGCTCATGCCGGACGGCGGTGGCACCTACTTTCTCCCGCGGCTCATCGGGCTCGGCCGCGCGCTCGATCT
The DNA here is from genome assembly GCA_023419055.1 of Pseudomonadota bacterium. Next base: position 2,993 of record JAEZYO010000279.1, read on the forward strand.
CCTGCTCACTGGCGACGCCATCGACTCGAAGCTCGCTCGCGAGCTCGGGCTCGCCCGCCACGTCGCCTCTCCGGAAACACTCGACACGACCGCGCTCGCGCTCGCCGCTCGTCTCGCGGAAGGTCCCCCGCTCGCGCTGGCTGCGATCAAATCCGCGGTGCGCGCGAGCCTCGGCGGCGACCTCGAACAGGCCCTCGGCCGCGAGAAAGCGGGCCAGCTGCGGCTCCTCTCGAGCAGTGACGTGAGAGAGGGTGTGAGCGCCTTCCTGCAAAAACGCGCGCCTCGCTACCGCGGCGAGTAGCTTATGCTCGAGGGATGAGGGACCCTCGCACTACGCTCATTTCCGCGCTCTTGCTCGGCGCTTCCGTGTGGCTCGCTGGTTGCGGCGACGACGACGAGGACGACGAAGATCCACCCGAGGACGTGAGCGGCGAGTACTCGGTCGCGGTCACGAACCGCGCCAACACGTGTGAGGTCGAGAACTGGGAGGAAGGCAGCATGGCGAGCGGCATCCCGCTCGTCATCGAGCAGGACGGCAGCGAGATCACCGGCACCATCGAGGGGATCGTGTCGCTCTACTTGATCGCCGTCACCGGCAACAACGAGTTCGAGGGCAGCGTCTCGGGCGACGACTTCACGATGACGTCGTACGGGACCACGAGCCCCGTCGTCGACGGCTGCAGCTTCACCTGGAACGCCATCATCGACGGTGAGCTCTCCGGCAACTCGATCGAGGGCACGGTCACGTACCAGCGCTCACCCAACGACGACCCGGACTGCGCCGGCCTCGCCTGCGCCAACGTCCAAGATTTCAGCGGCTCTCGACCGCCGAAGTAACGAGCTCGAGGAGCTCGTCGAGCGACTCGACCGTCACGGCTCCGACCCGTGCGAACGCCTCGGCGCTGGTCGTTCCGCGCAACACCCCCACGAAGGCGAGCCCGGCGCCCCGGGCGGCCTCGAAATCCGCGAGTGAATCGCCCACGTAGGTGACCGCCGAGCGAGCCACCCGACGCCGTTCGAGAGCCTGAATCGCAGGCTCGAAGACGCGCGGATCGGGCTTGTGGAACGAGGTGTCCTCCGCGGTCTGCACGATCGCGAATCGGGCGAGCGGAAAGCCGAGCCGCTCCATCTGCCCGAGCGCGATGCTCCGACCCGCCGCCGTCACGATCCCGACCGGGCCCCGCTCCACGAGCGCGCCGAGCACGCGCAACGTCTCGGGGTGAGCGGTGATGGCAAACTCCTCGTCGAGCGCCTCGTAGAAGCGGATCGCCCGATCGAGCTCGGGCTCGACCCGAGCGAACAGCGCCTGAAACAACGCCCGATAGGCGACGCCCCAGTGGCGTTCGATCTCGCTCGTCGAGAGCTCGAAGCCGTAATGTCGTGACGCCACGGCCCGAAGCGCTCCGAACTTGCACTGACGAGTGCGAACGAGCGTGTCGTCGTAGTCGAAGAGGATGGCGTGCGTCTCGAGCAAGCGGGCGAAAGCTAACACACTGGCTCGTTGGCCAGGCAAAGCGCGGATTTAGTCGAGCGTTTGAGAATCGGCGGGATCGCGCCCCCACTCACTCGAGAAACCAGCCGGGAGCTTTCCGTGATTTCACGTGCTTTCTCTGTCAATCGAGTGTGCTTGGCGGTCCTCGTGATGGGCGCCTTCGTCGCCTGTGGTGGTGACGACACCCCCTCCCAACCACCCCCGGGGGCGCTGGGCGCGAGCTGCGACCCCGCAGCGGCCACGGCGTGCAACGAGGGCCTAGCGTGCAGCGAGCGCGCAGAAGGCGGGCCCGTTTGCACCATCGCTCCCGGCGAGGCGTGTGACGCCGCCGACTCCGATCACGACAACGGTGGCTGCGCGGAGAACGCCGAGTGCGTCGCGCGCGAGGGCTCGACCGAGACCGTGTGCCTCACGCTCGAAGCCGGCGAATGCGACCCCGAGCAGGAAGCCTGCACCAACGGGCTCACCTGCGCGGAGCTCGAGAACGGCGAGCATCGCTGCTTCGGCGAGGTGATCTTCCGCGGCGAGGTGACCGACACGAGCGACGGGGCAGCGATCGAGAACGCTCACGTCATCGCCGTGGACGAGGAAGGCGTCGCGGTCACGGACGTCGCGAAGAGCGACGCGATGGGCCTCTATGATCTGCCGATCCCCGCGGTCCGCGACGAAAGCGGCGTCCCCGTCAGCGCGAAGTTCACCCTTCGCGCCGCGGCGCAGGACTATCAACCCTTTCCGAGCGGCGTGCGCGTCGCTCTGCCCATCGACGTCTCGGAGGCCACGCCCGACGGCGAGGGTTACGTCCTGGACAGCGCGCTCACCGACGTCGGGTTGATCCCGCTCGAAGCGGCGGAGCGCACCCAGATCTCGGGCAAGATCGTGGCGCTCGAAGGCGAGGCGGCGGGTGAAGTCGGCGGCGTCCTGGTGGTCGCGACGGGTGAAGCGGGAGCCTTCAGCGGGCTCAGCGACAAGGCCGGCGATTTCGTGATCTTCTACGTGCCGGAAGGAGACTACGACCTCCACGCGTACGCCGCTGAGATCCAGATCGAGAGTGAGAGCGTGAGCGTCGCGGCCGATCCGGTGGAGGGCGTGGAGCTCGCCCAACTCGACGACGAAACGACTCGCGTCACCGGCAGCGTGCAGATCGTGAACGCCCCCGGCGGCTCGCTCACCAGCGTGATCCTGGTCGTGGAGGACACCTTCGACCCGAACGCGGCGCGCGGCGAGGTGCCGCGCGGGCTGCGCGCGCCGAAGAGCGGGGCGCCGAACGTGAGCGGCGACTTCGTGATCGAGGGCGTGCCTGCCGGGCGCTACGTCGTGCTCGCGGCCTACGAAAACGACGGCCTCGTGCGCGATCCGGACACCAACATCGCCGGCACTGATTTCGTGAAGATCGACGTCATGCCCGGCCAGGGCGACCTCGCCATCGCCGAGTCCTTCAAGGTCACCGAGGCGCTCGCCACGGTTTCCCCCGGTGTGGATCAGCCGGAAGCCGTGGAGGACAAGCCGGAGCTCGTCTGGGCCGACGACTCGAGCGAGGACTGGTACGACGTGCGCGTCTTCGACGCCTTCGGCACGGAGGTCTGGTCGTCTCTCGAGCTGCCAGGTGTGAGCGGCGGCGAGAACGCTTCCGTCCAGTACGAGGGCCCCCTCGAGCCCGGCATGTACTACCAGTTCCGGGTGAGCTCGTGGCGACAGCCCGGCAACGGTGACGCAGCGCCGATTTCGACCACCGAAGATCTGCGCGGTGTGTTCTTTCTCCCGGCGAAGTAACGCCCCAACCTGGCGCAGAGTGTTGATAGGTTGATCGAATGCAAAAGGCCCGACTCCTCTTCGCCACGCTCTCCCTCCTCGCTCTTTGCAGCACGCTCCCCGCGTGCGGCGACGATGACGACGAAGGCCTGACCGAAGCTCAGCGCCACGGTGTCGGCGCGGCTTGCGACGACGACAGCGACTGCTACGTCGGCGACCTCGAGCTCACGTGTTTGCCCTTCAAGGGCGGCTACTGCGGGCTCGAGGGTTGCGCGGGGGACGAGGAGTGTCCCCCGGGCTCGGCGTGCGTGGCGCACGAAGACGGACAGAATTACTGCTTCCTCGTCTGTCGCGAGAAGGTCGAGTGCAACCCCACGCGGCCCCTCGAGATCGAGTCCAACTGCTCTTCCAACATCAGCTTCGTCGACGGTAAGAAGGGCGACAAGGCGTGCGTTCCGCCGAGCTGAGCGGTCCGCGACACCCCGAAGTCCGAGCACGATCCGATCACAGCCCCCGATCTCGGCAACTCAATCCTGGTACGCTCGTTGCTGAGGTCGGGGGCATGACACTTCGCTTCGCTGCTTGGGGGAATCGGCTGGGTTCCGCGCTTTCCTCGGGCGCGCTTTCCTTGGGCGCGCTCCACTGCGGGGGCTCCGGAGTACCAGGCAGCGAGGAATGGGGCGGCGTCGACATCGAGGTCGTCGTCGCCAAAGATTTTCTTCGAAGCGCTCACACCGGTGGAAAGGTAGGCCGCTGTCGCGTTTCGCGCGCGCGGCATGTCGCGCAACGGTCGCGCTTTCATCGAAGCTGCACGGCTGTGCGACAAGCACCGATGAATCGCTTCGCGGCGCTCGAGCGCGCGTTGACGACGATAATCCCCGTTCGGTACGGTTGAGGGCTATGCTTGCCCTGTCTCGACC
>JAEZYO010000257.1 GCA_023419055.1 Pseudomonadota bacterium
AAATGGACGTTCGAGCGCTCGTTGCTCGATTTCGCCCGTCAAAATTGGAAATGAACCGGTCTTCGCAGCGTTTCGAAGGCGCGAAATGACCTTCGAACGCGTCCGCGGAGCGTTTTGCTTTCGAAAAGCGTGCGGAAATCCGGCCCGCCGCTCGTTTCGAGCTCCGAAATCGGTGCAGAAGCCGTCCGTAACCGATTTCGAAGGTCGAAATGGCGAAAACGTCGCTGTTCGAGGCAGAGGAGCTACGCGGCGCGCTCCGGATCGCGGTTCTCGTCCCGGGCCTGATGTGACGCCTCGATGCGGTAGTGCAGGTGGAGCACCGGCAAGCCGAGGAAGCGGATCCGGTGATCGCAGCGCAGCGTTCCCTGATCGTCGACGTAGACTCGGAAGTGCTCCTTGAGCGTGCGGACGCGCCAGACGCGGAGCTCACCCTTACCGAGGGTTTCGACTCGATAGAAGCCCACGTCGCCGAAGCCTTTGCCCTCCGACGAGAGCTCGAAGTGACCTTCGGCGTCGACGCTCGGGCGAAGGATGACCGTCGCGTTGCCGCGCGGCATCGGGAACACGACCTTCACGCACGGCCGCTCGGAGAGCGGGACGCGCGAGGTCATGTAGAAGCCGGTGTAGATGACGCGGCCGCTCTCGACCAATCGCCGGTACCAGCCGGCGTAGCGAGTGCGCCCGTCGCTGTCGTTCAGCAGCACGATCTCGCTCGCCATGCCTCGCGCGGTCTCGAGCACCTTGAGCGGGAAGTTGAGTTGGTTGACCTTGCGGCTGATGGTCGTCACCAGAAGGAACAGGCCGAGGTTCGCCGGGAAGAAGGTCTCGGCCCAAACATCCATCCGAAAGCGCGCGGTCTCTTCGTAGAAGCGGCGCACCTGTTCGTGAACGCGCCGGGCGTCGAAGCCCGAGCCGCTGAGCGCGTCGAAATCGGGGATGAGGCCGCCCTCGGTAGCGCCCCGGATCAGCGAGAGCCCTTCACGCGACGCGCACTCTTCGTACGGCTTGTCACCGATGTAGTCGCCGCCGAACGGGCCGAGCAACCACGCGGCGTCTCGCTCCTTCACGGTGCGCCCGAACACGCGGATCAAGAGCGCGATGAAGAGGGCTCCGGCGGAGGCCAAGAGGGCACGCACGGGCCCGAGCGCTTCAGCGTCTGGACCCTCTCGGACTCCCTTTTCGCTCATCTCGCGGCATGGAGCTTACCCGAGCTTCGCGCGAAAGAGGCGTGTTGGTAAGAAAGCGCGGGAAGTTACCGAACCGCAGGGCCCTGCCGAGATTCGCGCTCCCCCGGGATTGTCAGTTCGAGGGCCCGGCGCTAGAGGCTGGGGGTTGGTCGATCTGTCCGCGCCGAGCTCGTCGTCGTCCCTGCCTCCGCGCCCGCAGTCGTCGATCCCTCCGCGGGTCGTGCGGGCCGTGCTCGGCCTCATGGGCGCGCTGGTCGCCGCGGGGCTCATCGGTTCGGCGTTCGCGCCGGCGCTGCTCGTGAAGAACCCGCTGCTCTTGCTCGCGCTCTCGCCGGACGCGCGGCACATCGCGCTCGCCGTGGGCAGCCTCGCGCCTCTGGTGCTCTTTCCGGTCGTGGTCGTGAGGCGAACGCTCTTCAGCCTGGCCTCCTACGGGCTCGGCGCCGTTTACGGCGGAGCGGCCGTCACCTGGGTGGAGCGCCGTCACCCGCGCGTGGGCGGCGCGCTGCGCTTCCTCGAGCGCATGTTCGGGCGCTTCGGCAGCGCCATCCTGGTGCTGCTCCCGTTCGCGAGCCTCTGTATTCTGGCGGGCGCGGCCCGTTCGCGGTTCATCGCGTTCGTGCCGGCGATCGTGGCGGGTCACACGCTCTGGGTGGGCGCCATCTACCTGCTCGGTACCGCGATAGCCGATTTCACGAGCACGGTTTTGGCGTTCCTCTCGGAATACCTGGTCGAGAGCACGTTGGTTTGCGTCGCGCTCGTCGTCGTCGCGCAGCTCTTCGCCCGCCGCCGCCGCGCGCCCGGGCCGTCCCCGTCCTGATCTCGGTCTGGAGCTTTCGCCCGACGACGGTGCTATGCGCAATTCATGTCGCTCGCGCCGCGCCGTCTGCCCTCGCGGCCGACGTCTACTTCACACGCGTTCCGCTCGACCAGGTCGGCGATTTCGCTGCCTACGAGTACTGGATCGGCGGCGGCCACTACGACTTTGACCCCGACCTCGCCGCGCCCCTGCTCGAAGGCGGCGTCGCACCGAGCGTCGCATACGACTCGCGCCTCGATCGCTGGCTCATGGCCCACTCGGCGCCTCTCTCTCAAGCGATCACGCTGCGGAGCGGGCTCGGCGTGGCCGGTCCGTGGTCGGCGCCGCTCGTCATCGCCGAGGGTGACTTGCCGGCGATCGATCCCCAATCGTTCGTTGGCGACGTCACGCTCCTGCCCGAGCTCTTCGCCGGCGACGAGATCGTGCTCGCTCAAACGGTGAGTAGCTTCGAGCGACCGCCGACCGCAACCGCGCAAGACTTCTGGACGCGCCTCCTTCGCGTTCCCCGGCCCGAAGCGTTGCCCTGAGCTGCCCTCCTCTGTGCTCTTTGCGCTTCGGCTGTTCATTCCTCCGAGGCTCTTTGCGTCTCGGCGGTTCATTCCTCCTCTGTGCTTGCGTCTCCGCGGTTCACTCCTCCTCTGTGCTCTTTACGCTTCGGCGGTCCATTCGCCTCTGTGCTCTTTGCGCTCGGCGGTCCGTTCGACTCTGTGCTCTTACGCTCGGCGGTCCATTCGCCTCTGTCCTCTTACGCTCGGCGGTTCACTCCTCCGGGGCTCTCTGGGCCGTTCATCCGGGCTCGACGGAGCGCAGCGACGTGAGACGTCGAGGAGGTGCGTGGAAGCGCTATGGCGCAGCGCACCGATCGCTCGTCAATGACCTTGCGCCACTTTCGTTGCGGCGGGCGCAGTTTGATCTTGACGTGTTTGCCGCGCTAGCAAGTCGATTGTCGGTCATCCATTCGATTCATGCCCCTTGCTCTCACTGAGTGACGCGTACGCGAGTCTTTCGTGTAGAGAGGAAATGCGAAGTCGTTCCGAAGCGTGATCGCTCGCGAGGAGGGCGCTGCATGGCTCCGAAAATCGGGGTGTAGGTTGAACGTCATGAATTCGAGCATGAATGTTGCCAGTTCATCCTCCGACGGCGCGTCACCCACCAACCTCTCTGACGCAGAGCTGCTCGTCGCGACGCGCCTGCTCGTAGGGCGTTCCAACCAACTGCTCGCCGCCCTGCTCGTGCACCTCGGCGAAGTCGAGGCTCGCGGCGTCCATCGCCACCGCGCCTGCTCGAGCTTGTATGCCTATTGCATCTACGAGCTGCGCTTCTCCGAGGACGAGGCCTATCGCCGGGTCACCGCCGCTCGTCTGGTTCGTCGCTTTCCACTCCTCTGCGACGCTATCGCCACGGGAGAGCTCCACCTCACGGGTCTCTTGATGCTCGGCCCGCATCTTACCGAGCAGAACCTGGTCGAGGTCCTGGCGCGAGCGAGGCACCGCACCAAGAAGGAAATCGCTCGACTCGTGCGCCTGCTCGATCCCTTGCCCGACGTCCCCGCGCGAATCGAGCCGCTCGGTCCAGCGCCAGGGCCGCTGGTCCCGAAGGCGCCCACCTGGAGCGAGTTCGTCCAGTCGACCTGTCCCGTGCGCGAGCTCGAATCCGGTGATCGTCCGAGTGATTGGATTCAGGCCCCTGAGGAACGAGCAAACGACACCACTGAAAACCTGATCACCGAAAACCTGATCACCGAGAACGTGGACAACCAGGAAGAGGAAGAGGAGGCGGAGCCACCCACCGGAACGCCGCAATCACTCGCCCCGCAACGATTCTCCGTGCAGTTCACTGCGACGGAGGAATACGTGAAGCTCGTCGAAGAAGCTCGAGCCCTGCTTTCTCACTCGATCCCGCGTCCCGGGCTCGACGAGCTTCATCTTCGTGCGATGCGCGCGCTCGTGGCCGAGCTCAAGCGCCAGAAGTACGCCGTGACGAAGCGTCCTCGGAAGCCCACCGCAGACTCTGCCGATCTCGAGCCTTCACCGAATGCGCCCCCGGCTGCGCGAGCGGACGAACCGGTGCAGGTGGAGAGCGTCGACTCGACCGAAGAGGCAGACCACGAGCCTGTCGTTCCGCGCCGGCGCGGAAGATACATCCCGGCCGACGTTCGGCGCGCCGTCTTCGAACGCGACCACGCACGCTGCACGTTCACCGATGACTCGGGGAGGCGGTGTCGAGAGACGCACCGGCTCGAGCTCCATCACCTGCTCGCCTTCGCCCATGGTGGTGAGTCTACCGAGCAGAACCTCACGCTCCGCTGTCAGGCACACAACGCCCTCGCCGCAGAGGAGGATTTCGGAAGGGACATCGTCGAAGCCGCGCGCGCCTGGCCAGCGCACGATCCCTGGCCCGAATGAGCGCACACGAAACCTGACGAAGCTCGGCTCCGTACGTGGTCCGCACCCGTCCACGCTCCTCAGCGCTTGTCCGCGATCTCAGCGCTCTCGGTGCTCTCAGTCTCTCAGTGCTCTCAGCGTTCCCAGCCTTCTCAGCACCCGTCCACGCTCTCAGCACCCGTCCGCGCTCTCAGCGCCTGTCCGCGATCTCAGCGTCTGGCCGTTCAATCCTCCGAGCGCCGGAAACGCGATCACGCCGATCTCGAGGCGCTTCCGCAGTGAATCCGCGTGGATGCGGGTTCTGGGCGAGCATGCCTCGCAGAGCTCCGTCAATCCGATGCCCGCCGCCCCGCGGAGCTCCGTCAATCCAATGCCCGCCGCGCCCGCGGAGCTCCGTCAATCCGATGCCCGCCGCGCCCGCGATCTTCGCGGGCAGGCTCGTCGGGTGAGCCCCGGAAGCGCGAAGCAGTCAAAGCTCCGGAACTCTCTCTGCTCTCCGCGCCTTCTATCCCGAGTGGACGCGTGGGGAGACCGACACTTGTGGCGTTGTGGAGAGTGCGGCGTGTCAGAAGCACAAACTTCGCCGCCGCAACCCGAATACGTCTCGTCTCGAAGAAGGTCGCGTGCCGGGTCATTTCTCCCCCCGCGAAGCGGCAA
>JAEZYO010000307.1 GCA_023419055.1 Pseudomonadota bacterium
GATTTACAACGAGGAGCAGAACGTCCGGTACCTTTACCGCACGCTGTCGAAGTTCCGCGAGCGGCTCGCGCGCCGCTACCGGCTGCACCTCGTCTTGGTCGACGACTGCAGCACGGACGACACCTGGCGCTTGCTCGAGGAGCAGTTCGGCAAGCAGCCCGACACCAAGCTCGTCCGTCACCCGCACAACCGCGGAGTCGCGGCGGCGATCATGACCGGCGTCAAGGCCGCCCCGACCGAGGTGGTCTGCTCGATAGACTGCGACTGCTCCTACGATCCGAACGATCTCGCCGAGATGTTGCCGATGATCGAGAACGCGGATCTCGTCACCGCGTCGCCCTACCACCCGAAGGGCAGCGTGATGAACGTGCCGAGCTGGCGGCTCTTCTTGTCGAAGAGCTTGTCCCGCATGTACAGCGTCATCTTGGACGATCGCATGTACACGTACACGAGCTGCTGCCGCGTGTACCGGAAGCGCGCGTTCGAGAACTTCGAGCCCGAGAACAGCGGCTTCCTCGGCGTGGCCGAGACGCTGATCGAGCTCAAGCGGAACGGCGGGAGGATCGTCGAGTACCCCGCGACCCTCGAGTCGAGGCTCTTCGGCGAGTCGAAGATGAAGGTGGTGCGCACGATCGGCCGGCACCTCGGGCTTTTGCAGAAGCTCGCGACCGAGCGCGTGACCGGGAAGGGGCCGGCTACGGCGAGCCCGCGGCCGGTGGCGGCGGACCCGTCGAGCGAAGCCAGCGGCGTCGAAAACCGCGGCACCCGCCCGGGGGCTACCACCAACGGAAGCGGTGCGGCAAACATGCTATGAGGTCAGACTGCCCATGAAGCCCGACTCGCGTCCGCTCGCCAGCGTCTCGCTCGACCTCGACAACGTGTGGTCTTACATGAAGACCCACGGCGATCACGGTTGGCAGGAGCTCCCGAGCTACCTCGACACCCTCTCCGACATCGTCGTGGATCGTCTGAACGCCCACGGCATCAAGATCACGGTCTTCATCGTCGGGCAGGACGCCGCGCAGCCCAAGAACGAGGCCGCGCTGAAGAAGATCGCGAACGCCGGTCACGACATCGGCAACCACTCCTACTCGCACGAGCCCTGGTTCCACGACTACACGGACGAGAAGGTGGACGAGGAGATCCGGGTCGCCGAGGAGCACATCACTCGCGTCACCGGCCGGCGCCCTCGCGGCTACCGCGGCCCCGGGTTCAGCCTCACGCACGAGACCCTCAAGGTGCTCGCGCGCCGCGGCTATCACTACGACTGCTCGACGTTCCCGACCTTCCTCGGCCCGCTCGCGCGCGCCTACTACTTCTTCCAGAGCAAGGACATGTCCGACCACGATCAGAAGCAGCGCAAGCTGCTCTTCGGGTCGGCCAAGGAGGGCCTGCGCGATATCCGGCCTTACTTCTGGCGCTTGCGTGACGACACGCAGCTACTCGAGATCCCGGTCACGACCATGCCGCTCGCGCGCGTGCCGATTCACATGAGCTATTTGCTCTACCTCGGCAACCGCTCGACCTCGCTCGCGCTCGCGTACTTGAAGACCGCCATCGCGCTCTGCAAGGTGCGCGGCGTCCAGCCGTCGTTCTTGCTCCACCCGCTGGACTTCCTCGGCGGCGACGTCGAGCATCGGCTCGACTTCTTCCCGGCCATGCGGATGTCCACGGAGCAGAAGCTCTCGCTCTTCGATCGAGCGGTGAGCGAGCTCGCGCGCCATTTCACGCTCGTCGACATGCAGACGCACGCCGATCACCTGCACTCGAGCGTCAAGCTGCCCGTGAAGGAAGCTACGGTATGAAGGCTGCCGTCATCGGCGGAGGAGTCCTCGGGCTCACGCTCGCCCACCGCCTCGCCAAGCTCGGGAACCAGGTCGATCTGATCGAGGCTGCTCCGGGCCTCGGCGGCCTCGCGGGCCCGCAGCAGTACAAAGACTTCGTCTGGGACCGCTACTACCACTGCATCCTCCCGCAAGACACGAACCTGATCTCGCTGCTCGAAGAGCTCGGCATGAAGGACGAGCTCCGCTGGACGCGAACCAAGACGGGTTACTACGCGGGCGGCCGCTTCTACTCGATGAGCGGCAACGCGGACTACGTCCGCTTCCCGCTGCTCTCGATCCTCGACAAGGCACGCCTCGGCGTGACGGTGCTGCACGCGGTCCGTAGCGCGAAGCCGCTCGAGCTCTACAAGGTGACCGCCGAAGAGTGGCTCACCCGCTGGTGCGGTTCGCGCTGCTACAAGGCGTTCTGGCAGCCGCTGCTCAAGGCCAAGTTCGGTCCGTACCACGATCAGGTCGCTGCCGTTTTCATCTGGGCCACGCTCACGCGCCTGCAGGGCGCGCGCGGCGCTGGCGCCAAGGAGCAGCTCGGTTACGCGAGCGGCGGCTACGCCAGGATCCTCGAAGCGTTCGAGAAGAAGTTCCGCGAGAACGGCGTCACCGTGCGCCTCGGCGCGCCGGTGACTTCGATCGATACGGTCGCGGACGGTAAGGCTCGCGTGGCGTGGGGTGGGGCCTCGGCCGGCTACGCCGAGTACTCACAGGTGTTTTTCACGGGTCCGACGCGCCTGGCCAAGAGCGTCGCGGCGCCGTCGCTCCAGCCCATCGTGGAGCGCGCCGAGCAGACGTACCCGACCTCGACCAACTATCTCGGCGTCGCGTGCCTCAACCTCGCGCTGAAGCGGCCGCTCACGCCGTACTACGTGCTGAACATCGCGGACTCGAGGGTCGAGCTCACCGGCGTCATCGAGATGACGAACCTCGTGAACCGCGCTCACGAGACCAAGGGGCAGAGCCTCGTTTACCTGCCGCGCTACATGGACAGCGCGGACGAGGCCTTCAACGGCTCGGACGACAAGCTGATCGAGAGCCTGCTCGATCGCGGGGTCCGCCGGCTCTTCCCCGATCTCAAAGACAGCGACATCGTGGACAAGCAGCTCCATCGCGCGCGCTACGTGCAGCCGCTCCCGCTCGTCCGCCATCAAGTGGTCGGCGCGCAGCAGCCGCGGCACCAGGCGCCCCTCACCATCTTGAACACGAGCATGCTCGAGTGCGCGACCCTCAACAACAACGAGGTCGTGGGGCTCGTCGAGCGCTTCGTGAAGCAGAACCGGCGCGAGCTCAGCTGAGGCCGAGCTCGCCGGGAGAGCGGGTCAGACCTTGACCCGCTCGAGCAGCTGCACGATGCGGTCCGAGACTCCGGGCGTGCCGTAGTGGTCGGGGTGCGCCGCGGGCGGAGGCTCGAGCGCCTCGGCGACCGCTCGCTTCAGCGACTCGGGCTCGACCAGGCGGTTCCAGCCGCTCGTCACCGTCTCCACCCACTCCGTCGTGTCGCGCACGGTCACGCACTGGCGACGGAGCATGTAAGCCTCCTTCTGGAGGCCGCCGCTGTCCGTCACCACGACCGCCGAGCCCTCGAGCAGGGCGAGGAGATCGAGGAAACCGACCGGCTCTATCGCGCGCACCGCGGGCGGCAGCGTGAGCTCGAAGCGCTCGAGCATCTTCTTCAGGCGCGGGTGGACGGGGAGCACGACCGGCAGCCCGAGCTCGGCGAAAGCGTTGACGATGCTCTTCAGCTTGCCCGGATCGTCCGTGTTGGCCGCGCGGTGGATGGTCGCGAGCGCGAACGGCTGATCCGCGCGCAGGTCCAGCCCTCGAAAGAGCGCACCCTGGCGCTCTTTCGCCTTCGGGACGAAGGCGTCGAGCACGTCGAGCCGCACGTCGCCCACGTTGTACACGTGCTTCGTGATGCCCTCCTTGGCGAGGTTCGAGACCGCGAGCTCGGTGGGCGCGAGCAGGAAATTGCTCGCGTGATCGGTCAGGATGCGGTTCACCTCCTCCGGCATCGTGCGGTCGTGACTGCGGAGGCCGGCCTCGATGTGGACGAGCGGGAGGTTCAGCTTCGCCGCGGTGAGGGCCGCGGCGATCGTCGAGTTCGTGTCCCCGTAGACGATGACGAAGTCGGGCTTCTCGCTCACGAGCAGCGGCTCGAGCTTCATCATGATCTGCCCCGTCTGGACCGCGTGGCTCGCCCCCTGCGTCCCGACCTCGAGGTCGAGGTCGGGCTTCGGGATATCGAGCTCCCGGAAGAACACCTGCGACATCGCGTCGTCGTAGTGCTGACCGGTGTTGACGAAGATCTCGGTGTGGTGACGGCGGATCGCGTGGGTGACGCGCGAGGTCTGAATGAACTCCGGGCGCGTGCCCGCGATAGTGACGCACTTCATGATGGCGCTCTCGCGACTAGGAGATCGGTTTGCCTTCGGCGCCCGACTGCACGAACTTGAGCGCGAGGCGTAGGGTTTCGAGGCCGTCCTCACCCGTGACGAGCGGCCTGCGACCCTCGCGAACCGCG
>JAEZYO010000264.1 GCA_023419055.1 Pseudomonadota bacterium
CCCCAACACAGAGAGACCCCCAGGATGTCAAGCTCCCGACCTCGTTCGGGCAAGCCCACGCCGCGCCCTCGGCTCCGCGCGCTCGTGTGGCTCGTTCCCGCCCTGCTCGCCCTTTTCATTTCGAAGCCCGCCGCTGCGTACCCGTGGATGATCAAGCACGGCTACTCGGCTTGTTCGACCTGCCACGCCGACCCCTCGGGCGGCGAGCTCTTGACCGTCTACGGTCGCGTGATCAGTGACGCCTTCCTCAGCATGAAGTGGAAGGACGAAGAGAGCTCCTCGCGAGCCTCACGTCCTCGCGTCGCCGGCGCACCTCGCTTGCGGCTCGCTCAACCCGTGGCGGCCTACACCAAGATCGCGCCGCCGCTCCCCTCGCTTCCCCTGCTCGTCCCCTTCGCGCAAGCCGCGCCGCCGGAGCAGGACGCCGCGCCAGCGCCCAGCGATGTCGAGCCGCCTTCCGACGCTCCGCCCGTCGAGGGCACGCCTCCCGCGGATGCGCTACCTGCAGACGACGCCGCGCCGGCCGACGACACCGCCGCGCCGAGCGAACCACCGGTTCCCCCCGCGGCTCCGGAACCACCACCGCCTGCGGAGACGCCCGCTCCGGAGCCCGCGCCGTCGCCGGAAGTCCTCGAACCCGCGCCCGAGCTCCCTCCCGAAGAGTCCGAGTCGAGCGATACCGGGCTGCCTTTCTACGAGCCGTTCTTCGGTCTGTTCCCGCTCCCCGAGCGCTTGCTGCTCGGCGGCAGCATCCGGCTCGCCAGCACCTACAAGCCGGAAGCAGACGACGATCAGTTCAAGTTCTTTCCGATGCAGCTCGACCTCTACGGCGAGCTCGCGATCGCCGGCGGCTTCGGCCTCGGCGGGAGCTTGGGCGCCTCCAAGGTTCCGGCGGGCTCACCGCACGCTCGCGCGGCGCAGATCACGAGCGATCAGGGCGACGGCTATAACCTCATCTCGCGCACGCACTACCTGCGCTTCGACTTCGACGAGGGCAGCTCCACTATACGGGCGGGGCGCCTGAACGTGCCGTTCGGCCTGCGAATGTCCGAGCACGTGATGTGGATTCGCGAGCAGACGCAGACCGATCGCGAATCGGATCAACAGTCGGGCGCTGCCCTCGCGATGAGCTTCGACAAGGTTCGCTTCGAGGTCATGGGCATCGCGGGCAACTACCAGATCGCGCCGGACGACTACCGGGAGCGTGGCTACAGCGGCTACGTCGAGCTCGCCGCGTGGAACAAGGCTGCTTTCGGCGTCAGCAGCTTGCTCACCGTCGCCGGGGACGATCGCCTGAACCCGGTGCACGAGGACACGACTCGGCAGGCGCACGGCGTCTTCGGGCGGGTGACGCTCGACGAGCTGGCCGTACTGATGTTCGAAGCCGACGTACTTTTGCGTTCTCGGCGCGATGCCGGCTACGTCGGGTTCGCGCAACTGGACGTGGAGCCGATCCGCGGCCTGCACTTCATCGCCACGGGTGAAGTACTCGACTCCGGCTATCCAGACGACGCCGACGCGAAGGCGCCCGGAGCGGGCGAGCCGAAATTCGGCGGCTGGATTAGCGCGCAGTGGTTCTTCGCTTCACACTTCGACCTGCGCGTGGATGGCATCGTCCGAAAGGAAGAACCCTTTCAGCTGCTGGGCCAGCTCCACGTCTACCTTTGAGTCGTCATGTCGAACAGAACCTCCCCTCGCTTTCACAAGATGTTCGGTGCGGTCGTCGCTCTGGGTCTCTCGGCGGCGGCCGCACCGAGCGCTGCCTCCTCCACGTACCCCGAGGCCATCAGCGAGCACCTCGACTCGCCGTGCATTCCTCAGTGCACCATCTGCCATCGCGACAACGTCGGTGGGCTGAAGACCGTCGACAAGAAGTTCGGTCTCGCGATGATGGACCTCGGGCTTCGGTTCGCAGCGCCGCAACGGATACCCGGCTTTCTCGACCAGCTCGAATCCGCGGGCACCGACAGCGACGGTGACAGGACCGGCGACGTCGAGGAGCTGCGCGAAGGCCTGGATCCTAACGGCGACGGGGATCTGTGCGGCGTCGGGGTCGAGTACGGCTGCTTCAACCGCGTCGCCGCGGCACCGCCGAGCAAGGACGGGGCGCTCGTCGGAGGAGCGTTGCTCTCTCTGTCCCTCGCCTGGATGGTGCGTCGCCGCCGCCCTCGCCGGTGGCGCGCTCGCGAGTGATCAGAAGGCGTCAGCGCTGGCGCGGAATGAGCGAACACCGAATCATCGGCCGTTCCGGTGCGCGCCGCGTGCGATTGTCGCAGCAGCTCCGAAGCCCCATTTCGACGGCGCGCGGCGGAAGAGAACGTTTCTGACGTCGATCACGCGCGTGTCGTGGAGTCGATTCGCGCGGCACATTTTCGCCACGCGCTCCGCGCGAGAGCCGGCGGAGTTCTCGCGGCGAGACGGAGGGCTTTCTCGTCGTCGAGGTCGATGATCGCTTGTCGGTGCGACCCTTGAAGTTATGACTTCGTAACTGTATAAGGTGAACATCAATGCTTGTCCGCGTGGTGGCGGGAGTCACCTTGGAAAGGACTTTCAGCTCATGACCGTGAAGAAGTCGACTAGGGGCCGAGCCGGCAAGCGAGGCGCCCAGCGCGCGCTCGAGCCGAACGCCTCGGCGGAAACCGTGACCGTCAGCTTGAAGAGAGCCGACATGGCGGATTCGGCAGAGCCTTTGCCGCTGTCAAAGCGCCCTCGCAAGGGCAGGGCCGCGTCGGAGCTCGACGAGAGCGCGTTCGCATCGCTCGAAATCCAGCTGAGAAAGACGGTGGCGGAGCTCGGGCTGGATTCGGCGCGGAAGATCTTCGCCTCGGTAGAAGCCGCGTTCGCGCGCTGATCCGCCGACGCGCTGACCCCAGGAGGGGGGAAGCGCGCGTTTCCCATCACGCAGATTGCGAGCACGTTTCCAGAGCCGCGGACCGCGCGGTGATGACGACCGAACGCCTGCTCGAGCTGCCACGCTCTTCATCGGCTGCTCCCGCGCCTTCGCTGCGCGGCAAGCGCTCTCTACCTCGAGGTCAGTCACGAGAGAGGCAATGTTTCTAGACTCGACTCACAAGTTCACGAGTCAGAAACATTGGAATGATTAAAAAGAGACTCCACATCTCCTGCCTTCGTGATATAGGACACTGACACTGGTCAGCCTGAACCGGGACGACCCGGTTCGCGACGGGCATCTGCCGGGACGACCCGGCGCTTTCAAACGGTGGAGACCCCACCGACGACTGGAAGATGCAACTCGTGAGCCTTGCTGCGGTCGAGCCGCAGTGGTCGTCGCTTCAGGTGCTGATTCGGGAATTCTAAGAAGCTCTCCGCCTCCAGCACTCGAGCTCGGCTAAGCGCTCGGCGCACGCGGCTCCCGAACCCCGAACGTCGGGAAGGAGACCGAATGACGCACGTGCCGACAATGATCTCGAAGGAGACGACGGCGAAGCGTCCACGCGTCCAGCGCGGGGCGTCGAGCCGTGCTTCGGAGCTTCGACCCGCGTCGGAGGCCCCTCGGTGTAGGGCCAGCTCTCGAGCCATTCAAAGGAAATGCCTTCGAAATGGCCACTAAGAAGACCAACAAGCCGAAGCCGGCCGGCAAGGTGCAGCGCGCTTCCGAGCCGAAGCCCGCTCGTCCGAAGGCGGCGAAGCGTGAGGCCAGTGAGGAGCCCAAGGCTCGCTCGAAACCTCAGCGCCGCGCCGGCAAAGAAGGTGAAACCACCCTCGAGCTCCAGCTGCGGAAGACCGTCGCCGAGCTGGGGCTCACCAAAGCGCGCCAGATCTTCGAGTCGGTCGAGCAGGCTTTCGGAGACTGAGCGTTCAATCGTTCTCATATTTCAGGAGAGTGTTAGTCGTGTGCCTGGAGGTAAAACTCTGACTAGTGACACTGGGGGCTTCTAAAATCTCTTCGATCCGACTCATGAGAACTGGTGCATCCGCTCGTGTAGTGGACTAGTGTGAGGTCCGTCACCCACACAATCTAACGAGTAGATGGCGCCAATCCCCAGGACGGATCCCATGGCCTTCGACAAGCCCAAGTTTGGTGCAAAGAGTGAATTCGTGAGATCACTCGATCCCTCGATTCCAGTCGCCGAGGTGGTCGCCTTGGCCGAGAAGAGCGGCATGAAGCTCACGCCGGGTCTGGTCTACAACATTCGGAGCGCCGCCGGCGTCTCGCTGCGCCGCGACAAAGTCGCGACCAAGGTCTCGCGCCGCAAGGCTCTTCTCGAGAACGGCATGCCGGAAGCGCAGCTCCGCGCCGCCATCGCCCAGGTCGGTCTCTCTCGCGCCCGAGAGATCCTGGAAGAGGTCGAAGCCACCTTCGCGGGGCGCTGATCGTGCGACGGGGTCGGGGTGGTTGAGCCGCCGCGGCGTAGCGCCTAGCCTCGCGCGCCGCCTTTGGACAACGTCAGCCATACAGTCGCCGGGCTCCTGGTCGCGGAAGCTGCGATTCAGCTGCGCGCGCGTCGTGAAGCGATCACGTCACGCTGGTTCGGGCGAGCCGCCTACGCGGTGTCCGCCTTCGCCAACAACCTGCCTGATTTCGACGCCCTCTACACGCGCATCACCGAGCCACCTCGCCTCGGTTATCTGCTGCACCACCGGGGGCACACGCACACCATCTTGGTGGCCCTCGCGCTCTCGGGCGCCGCGCTGCTCGCGCTCGCGCTGGCGGCGCGCAGGTGGGATCTCGGCCTCGGACGTCGTGATTTCCAGTGGCTTTCGGGGCTCGCGTTCGGCGGGGCGTTGCTCCACATCGCGATGGACTCCACCAACAACTACGGAGTTCACCCCTTCTGGCCGATCTACAACGGCTGGTTTTACGGCGACTTCATCTTCATCGTCGAGCCGCTCTTCATCGCGATCGGTGTGCCGGCGCTCCTCCACACGCTCCGCTCTCCGGTCGCCCGCGTGTTGCTCGGCCTGTTCTTGATCTTGCTCGTCGGGCTCGCGTGGCTCGTGCCTTTCGTGCCGATGCTCTCGGCGGCCTTGATTTCGCTCGTCGCCATCCTCTCTTTCACGCTCTCCTCGCGCCTCGGGCCACTGCCGCGCATCGCGACGGTCTTCGCTCTGGCGCTCGCGGTCACCGGTCTCTTCTTCTGGTCACGCGTACGCGCGGAGCGCCTCGCCCGCGCCTCGCTCCCGAGCGGCGCCGCGCTGGCCGACGTCGTGCTGACGCCTTCACCCGGTAACCCGCTCTGCTTCACGCTCTGGCGGGTGAGCTCGACCGAAACCGAGTACATCGCCGAGCGTGGAGTGGTCGCGCCCTTCCCCAGCCACCATCCGGTCCAGAACTGCCGCACCGAACCCGACGAAGATGCTCCCACCGCTCCGCTCGTGCGCCTCGGCAGGGACGAGGGCCGCGGCCTCCGCTGGACGGGGCGCTTCAGCGCTCCTCTCGCCGAGCTCTCGACGCTGGCCCGCAAAGACTGCTTCGCCGCCGCGTTCTTGCGTTGGTCACGGGTGCCGTTCTGGTCGAGCGACGGGGGCGAGACGCTGATCGGCGATCTGCGCTACGACCGCCAGCGGCCGCTCGAGTTCGCGGAGCTCGTGCTCCCAGGCGGTGAAGCGTGCCCGCGCTTCGTGCCCAACTGGACGCCGCCGCGACGAGATCTGATCGAGCGACATTGAGTCGAAGAGCGGCTCAGAGCCCCAGGTTCTTCACCAACACGTCGTGGAAGACGCCGGCGATGCGCGCGTGAGCTTCGCGCGTCGGGTGAATGCCGTCGTAGAGGTCGTCGAGCGTCAAGGTCGCGCGCACGTCCGCGAGGAACACGCGCTCACCGTAGGCGGGGTGGTCTGGGATGCGCTCGCGCAAAAGGTCGTTGAAGTCGTCCGCCATGTCGGTGCGGTCCAGCATGACGGACTCGACGATCTCCGAGGATTGCGGCGGGATGGTTCCGACGACGAGCTTGGCCTGCTCGGGCAAGATCCTGAGCAGATGGTCGACCAGCTTCTCGAAATCGTCTGCGTGCTCGGCCGGGGTCATGTTGGTCCACCACGCGAAGTCGTTCGCCCCGAGCCAAAGGAGAACGATGTCTGGCGGCGTGATCTGGGTGAGCCAACCGTCGGCGTCGTCGAGCGTCTTTTGGATGGTCCACGCGACGTGCCCTTCGTGATCCTTGTCGGCGATCTCGGTCGAGTCGTCGTATTCGGTGCCGACCATATCGACGGTCAGGCCGTCGGCGGTCAAAAGCTCGTAGATGTCATTGCGGTACCCGCCCTGCACTCCGAGCGTGATCGAGTCACCGAGCGTCCACACCTGGAGGACTCCGTCGTCCGGCGTGTACGCGCCCTTCCTCGGCGGGACGTCACTTGCACCTCCCTCGCCGCTGCCCCCTTCGAAAGGAGCTTCACCCGACGTGTCGGGAGCTTCGCTGCTCCCACCCTCGCTTTCGCTCTCGGCCGAGCGCTCGCCTTCCGACCGGCCCGAGCCGCCCGGACGCTCGATGCCGATCCCGGGGGACGCCGCTTCCGGGGGAGCGCCGGACGCTTCGGGGGGAGAAAAGATTCCCTCACTCTCGCTCCCGCCCGAGCACGAAGCGAAAGCCAAGAGCACGCAAGCGCCGGCAGCGCCGAGGTGGAAAGCCGATCGCGTCATGGGTGTGTGTGAGCCCACGTAGCAAGAGCCAGACCGACCCACCGGCGCCTTACTGTGATCGCGAGATTCCGCTTCGACTCAGCGCGCGCGTCTGCTCGAAGCGGAAGCGCCTGGCCGTCTCGCTCCCGCGCGTGACCCCTCTGCCGCACCGGGACCGGGAGGTCACGGCCAGAGACGCGGCCATCCGCCCCATCGACACGCCACACCGGGTTCGCGGCGCTCGCCGTTGCTCGAACGCAGCGCCACATTCGAGAACGCCTCCGAGCGCTCCGGCGACGCTAGTCCGAGTACCCGCA
>JAEZYO010000383.1 GCA_023419055.1 Pseudomonadota bacterium
CGTCTTCACCTTCGAGGCCCCACAGGCGTCCCCGCCGGCGAGCAGCTCGAGTGGAGCCGAAAGCGTCGACGTCGGGCCGCCCGCGGCAGGCGGAAGTACGCTTCGAACCCTTTCGTACGTCGCGCTCGGGGTGGGCGTGGTCGGCCTCGGCGCCGGCACGCTGTTCGCCGTTCAGGCCAAGGGCAAGTACGACGACGCGAACGAGTTCTGCCCCTCGTTTCCCTGCAATCTCACGCGAGACCAGGCGGACGCGCGCGAGGACCTAATCGACGATGGCGACGGCAAGAAGACGCTGTCCATCGTCGGCTTCGCGGTGGGTGGCGTTGGCCTCGCCACCGGCGCGACGCTGTTCCTTTTGAGCGGTCGAAAGTCCGAGGCGGCGGCGAAGGGATTCCACGTCACGCCAGTCGTCGGCATCAACAGCTTCGGCGTCACGGGAGGTTTCTGAGATGGCGGCTCGACGCGTTCGCTCCTTCTCCTCGCTCTTCTGCCTCGGCGTTGCGGTCGCCGTCGCCTGCGGAGGGCCAGACGAGGGCCGCATCAACATCGTCGACGAGGAGTCCGGCGGCTCCGGCGGGTCCAAGAACACGGGCGCGAACGGGGGCACCGCAAACGGCAAGTCCGGCGAGAGCGGGCTCGGGGGCGACGGCGCCGCGGGAGAGGGTTCGATCCCGGTCTCGCCCGATCCTCCGGTCGTCGTCGCCGTCACTCCGAGTGAAGACGAGCTTGCCGAACCGAACGGCAGCATCGAGATCGAGTTTTCGGAGGGGCTCGATCCGGACACGGTCACTCTCGAGAGTATCAAGCTCCTGGACGGCGAGGTCGCCGTGTCGGGGACGCTCGACTACTCGGGCGTGACCGCCGTCTTCACCCCCGACGTGCGCCTCGATCTGCTCGGCACCTATACGGTGAGCGTGTCGACGGACGTCACCGACAGCGGCGGCACGGCGATGGAGGAGCCCTACGAGACCAGCGTCCAGGTGCGCGACGGCGTCTGGAGCGAGGAGGTGGTGGTCGAGAACGCCACCGGCACCCTCTACAAGCAGCTGATCTCGCCGGTGATCGACGGCTACGGCAACGCGCTCGTGGTCTGGGGGCAGGCGGCGCCCGATGACCCGACCGGGGTGACCGGCGTCTGGGGGCGTTTCTATCGTCCGGGTGAGGGCTGGGGCGACGCCTTCGAGATCGACCAGACCGACGGCGCTTGCGACAACCTGAGCGTCGCCATGAACTCCGACGGCGACGCCGTGGTGGCCTGGAACCAGACCGTCGAAGGCGTCTATGGCGTCGCTGCGCGCCGCTACATCGCCGGAGCTTGGGAGGACTACGCTGTCCGCGTCGACAACCTGGAAACCGCAGTCAACGCCTTCATCG
Source organism: Pseudomonadota bacterium (assembly GCA_023419055.1). The sequence continues at coordinate 1,375 of JAEZYO010000383.1, forward strand.
TGACCACCGCGGTCAGCCCTACCGGTGAAGCGCACGTCTTCTGGAACTACAACGACGGCACCCACGCCAACCTGAAGACGACGCACGCAGCACCGGAATCAGACTGGTCTCTGCCCGAGCCCCTCGGGTACGACGATCGCGTGGCGCCACCAGGCGTTGCCTTCGACCCCGACGGCAACGGCTTTGCCTTTTTCGTCACCGACTCGAACGCGAGCGGAGTCAAAGCGTCCCTGTACGCCATGCGCTACATTGCCAGCAGCGGGGCGTGGGGCAGCGGGCAGAGCATCGAAGGCTCCATCGAGGCTTCGTTCCAGGAGGTCTCGGTGGTCGCCGACGACGACGGCGGAGCGTACGCGCTGTTCGAGCGCTACGACGACCAGGCGCTGACGTGGGACGTGATGAGCACCACGTTCACGAAGGCCACCGGCTTCTCGGAGGCGGTTGCGATCGACTTCCTCGACTCGGGTCCCAGCTCGATCCCGCGTCTTTCCTCCAACGGCAGCCTCCGCGTCGCCTCCTGGAGTCAAACCGCGAGCCTGACCGAGAACGCGTACTCCGCGCTCGGCGAGGGTGACGGCTACGCAGAACAAGAGCTCCGGAGCGACGGAGATTTCGACGGAGAGTACGGCGACGTGGTCGCTGGCGTGGACCGCCGGGGCAACGCTCTCTTGCTCTTCGCGCAGCAGAGCCCAGAGGAGAACGACGACATCCTGTTCTCGCGGCTCGCGGCCGGCGAGTGGACCGAGGCGGCGAAGGTCAACTCGGAGGTCGCGCAGTACCAGGATGCGCGCGTCGCCGTGGCCGCGAATGGTGTCGCGGTCGGCGCCTGGTCGACCGGCATCCGTCAGGTCGCGAACTCGATCTTGGTCTCCGTGTTCGAGTAACGGCGCGCTAGCCCGAGCAGCAAATCAGCGGCGTGGTCGCCTGGCAATCTTCGTCCAGGCGAATGCGCCAGACGTGTCGCGCGCAGCGAGCGGTGCAGCTCGACACGGAGAGACCGCAGCCCTCCTTCGTGAAGTCGTAGCTGTCCTTGCAGACCGTGTTCGCGGAGCTTTGCTCGCCGATGTCGCCCGCGCAGCAGTCGCTGGGATCACACGCCTGGCACTCGCACATCTTCGTGTGAGAGATGCTCGAGCCCGGCTTGGGCGGGGCCTTCAGGGTTCGCGACCGCGTGCCGAAGAGCGGCTCCGGTGGGCTCGAAGGGCCGCAGGCCGAGAGCCCGAGCGCGCCGACCACCGACAGCGAGCAGCAGGCGCGAGCCAAGCGGGAGAACCGAGCCATTGTTGCCTTTCGACACCCGCCGGCCGAGAGCCCTTGGGTGACCCTCAGGGTAGCTTCTTCGGGACCTCGAGCTTCTGGTTGCAGTCGAGCGCCTTCAAGAAGGCGACGATGGCCGAGACTTCACCATCGGTGAGCTGCTTGTTGGTCATGATCGGCGTGAGGTTCTTGTTGGCGTGCCCGCCGTTCGACATGGCTCGCACCGCGTCGTCGAGCTTCGCCACCGAGCCGTCGTGGAAGTAGGGGGCGGTCTTCGAAATGTTACGCAGCGTCGGGGGCTTGAAGGCGGCCCAGTCGGTGTCTTTCTTCGTCACCGCCATGCGCCCGACGTCGACCTCCTCCTCCTTCTTGCCCGCGATGCCGATCCCCACGTTGAAATAAGTGCCCGCGGGCGTCATGTACGCGATCGAGAAGAAGGGCGGCGTGTGACACGCCACGCAGCCGGCCTTACCGGTGAAGATCTCGAGCCCCTGCTGCTGGGCCGCCGTCAACGCCTTCTTGTCGCCTTTCACGAAGCGGTCGTACGCGGTGTCGTTGCACACGAGGGTGCGCTCGTAGCTCGCGATGGCTTGCACCACGGTCTCGGGCGTGGCGCCCTTGCCCGGAAAGGCCTCTTCGAACAGCTTCTTGTAGCCGGCGATAGCGCCGATCTCGGCCGCCTTCTCCGCGAGCTTTTCCTTGCCGACGCCCATGTTGCCGCCGGCCCAGGCTCCCGTAGCCTGCTCTTCTAGCGTCGCCGCGCGCCCGTCCCAGTACAGGGCAGGGAGGAAGCCGACGTTCCAGAGCACGGGGCTATGGCGCGTGAGCTGCTTGCCCTGCGCGCCGATCGCGAGCGGCTCGTGTCCGCCAGTACCGTCCTCGTTCTGGTGGCACGAGTAGCATGCGCGCGAGCCGTCGACCGAGAGCCGCTTGTCGAAGAACAAGAGGTGCCCGAGCTCCACCTTCTTGTCGGTGAGCGGATTGTCTTCGGGCACCGGCACCTTCTCGAGGTTCGTCGCGAGCGGGCGCGGTGCTCGAGCGGGCGTGGTGGCGCTCACGGTCGGCGGAGCCACCGCGGGAGGCGCGCTCACCACCGGAGGAGCGGACGGCGTCGCCTCCTTGGGGGGCTCTTCTCGGGTGCCCTTGTCGCAGCCGAGCAACACCACCGCCGAGAGCACGAGGACGCGCGGGTTCATGCCCCCGACTTAGCACGGGGACAAAAAGAAGAGGGCCCGGCAAGTGCCAGGCCCGCGACTCTACGCGGTCAGTGCCGAACCACTACTTGATCCGTGCCGTCACGGCGTCGCCCATCGCTTGGGTGGAGATGGGGTTCTCCGGGCTCAGGTCGCGCGTCCGGGCGCCGGAGGCCAGGGTCGCCTCCACGGCGCGCTCGACCGACGCGGCCTCCGCCTCGAGTCCGAGACTGTGACGGAGCAGCAACGCGGCGCTCAAAATAGTGCCGAGCGGGTTCGCTATCCCCTTGCCCGCGATGTCCGGAGCCGAGCCGTGGATCGGCTCGTACAGGCCGAGGCGCCCCTCGCCGAGCGACGCGCTCGGGAGCATGCCGAGCGAGCCCGTCAAGACCGCCGCCTCGTCCGAGAGGATGTCGCCGAACATGTTCTCGGTGACGATCACGTCGAAGCTGCCCGGTGCGGTCACGAGGCGCATGGCGCAGGAGTCGACGAGCTGATGCTCGAACTCGAGGTCGGCGAACTCTTGGGAGAGCTCGACCGCGATCTGCCGCCACATGCGCGAGCTCTCGAGCACGTTCGCCTTGTCGACGCTCGTCACCTTCTTGCGCCGCCCGCGCGCGAGCGAGCAGGCAAGCTTCACGATGCGGCGGATTTCGAAGTCGTGGTACTCGAGCGTGTCGACGACCTTCTGTCCCTTGTCCGTCTGCTCGCGGTACTGCTTGCCGAAGTAGAGGCCGACGGTGAGCTCGCGCAAGACCAGGAGGTCGACGCCCTTGGCTCGCTCGGGCTTGAGCGGCGAGGACGCGAGCAGCTCCGGGTAGCTCTTCACGGGGCGGAGGTTCGCGTAGAGGCCGAGGCCCTGGCGGATCGCGAGCAAGCCCTTCTCCGGGCGGGTCTTCGCCTTCGGGTCGTCCCACTTGGGGCCACCCACGGCGCCGAGCAACACGGCGTCGGACTGCTTGCAGGCCGCGAGCGTGCTCGCCGGCAGCGGCTCTCCAGTGGCGTCGATCGCGCAGCCGCCCATGAGGTGAGTCTCGAACGAGAAGCCGTGTCCGAAGCGCTGAGCGATCGCTTCGGGGACCTTCTGGGCCTCGGCGACCACCTCGGGACCAACACCATCACCGGGGAGAAGAACGATTCGGGCTTGCATCGGAAGCCCCCTCTACCACCGTTTTATGGGTTTTTCACCGGGTTGCGGTGAGATTGACCACGCGCTCGCTCGATCGCGCGAAATCGGCGTCCGAGAGCTTGGCTCCGGAGCGGATCAGGCCGTATTCGATGGCGTCCACGAGCGCCTGGAGCGAGGCCTCGATGATGTTGGGGGACGCCCCCACCGTGCTCCAGCTCTCGTTGCCGCTCCGGCTGTCGATGAGCACGCGGGTGGTCGCCTCGGTGCCGTCCTTGCCGTCCAGGATGCGCACCTTGTAGTCGGCGAGGTGGATGTCGGCGAGCGCGGGATAAACCGGCGACAGCGCCTTCCTGAGCGCGCTGTCGAGCGAGCCTACCGGGCCCGTGCCTTCGGCCGCGGTGTGCAGGGTCTCGGTCCCGACGCGCAGCTTCACGACCGCTTCGGACACCGTCTCCGTATTGCGGCGCTTGCTGACCTGCACCTGGAACTCGAGCACCTCGAACAGGGGCACGTAGTCCTTGGCGCGCCGCATGAGGAGCAGCGCGACCGAAGCCTCGGCGATGTCGTACGACATGCCGCGCGCCTCCGCTTCCTTGATCTCCTGGAGCGCCGAGAGCTCGGCGCCCGCGCTCACCGACACGCCGAGCTCCTCCGCCTTGTGCAGGAGGTTGCCGCGACCGGAGAGCTCGCTCACCACGACGCGCATCTCGTTGCCGACGAGCGCGGGATCGACGTGCTGGTAGCTCTCGGAGCTCCGGCGCATGGCCGCGACGTGCACGCCGCCCTTGTGAGCGAAGGCGCTCTTACCGACGTAGGCCATGTGCGGATCCGACGCCAGGTTCGCCCGATCGGCCACGAAGCGGGACACCTCGCTGAGCTCGCCGAGGCGCCCCGGAGCGACGCAGCGGCGCCCGAGCTTGAGCTCGAGGTTCGGGATGATGACGCACAGGTTCGCGTTCCCGCAGCGCTCCCCGTAGCCGTTGATGGTGCCCTGCACGTGAGAGGCGCCGGCGCGCACCGCTGCCACGCTGTTCGCGACGCCGCACCCCGTGTCGTCATGGGCGTGGACACCCACTCGGTGACCGACCTTGGACAGCACGTCGCGGACGACCTCCTCCACGGTCCAGGGGAGGTTCCCGCCGTTCGTGTCGCAGAGCGTGACCGTCTCCGCGCCGCCGCGGATCGCCGCGCGCAGCGTCTCGACCGCGTAACCGGGATCGGCGCGGTAGCCGTCGAAGAAGTGCTCGGCGTCGTAGATCACGCGCCGCCCCTCGGAGACGAGGTAGCGCACGCTCTCCTCGATCATCGAGAGGTTGTCCTCGAGCGTGGTGCGGAGCACGTCAGTGACGTGCAAGGTCCAGCTCTTGCCGAAGATGGTACAGACCTTCGTCCCGGCTTCGATCAGGGCGCGGAGGCTCGGGTCTTGGTCCGGCCCCATGTTGGCGCGCCGGGTCGAGCCGAAAGCGGCGATGAGGGCGTGCTTCCACTCGCGGTCGCGCGCGCGGGCGAAGAACTCGGCGTCCTTCGGGTTCGAGCCCGGCCAGCCGCCTTCGATGAACGTGACGCCGAACTCGTCGAGCTTCTCTGCGATGCGGATCTTGTCCGCGAGCGTGTAGGAAATTCCCTCACGCTGCGAGCCGTCACGGAGCGTGGTGTCGTAGATTTCGACGAGTGGGAGGTCGGAAGGAGAAGTCATTCGGGGATCCTCGAGCTTCGGCCGATAGAGCAAGAAAGGGGCCGGACACGAGCCCGACCCCTCTTTGCCTCACTCTGCGGGGACCGACGCCCGCTCTAGGTTGTCGACCGGCTTTTCGAGCGCGTTCGTGGCGGCGAGCACGCGGTTCAGTGCGTTCAGATAGGCCTTCGTGCTCGCGACGAGCACGTCGGAGTCGGCGGCGTGGCCGTGCAGGATGGGCGCTTGCCCCGCCCCGTGCTGCGGGTTGACGCGACCGTCGGGTCCGCTCGCGCGCACTCGCACGCTCGCGTGGCCTAGCGCATCGATGCCTTCGGTCACGGCGTTGATGGCGTACTCGAGTAGCTCCGCGGGGGCCTGCACGATCTCGTCGATCGCCTTGAACGCGGCGTGGACCGGCCCGGTCCCGACCGCGGCGCGCACCAAGAGCTCGCCGCTCGGACCGTGCAAGCGCACCGTCGCCGTCGGCATGCCGTTCGTCCCGCACGTGATCTGCACGGCGTCCAGGGTGAAGTACTCCTTGCCGCGGCCCACCTCGGACGCCGCGAGCGCCTCGAGATCGGCGTCGGTGATGCGCTTCTTCTTGTCGGCCAGCACCTTGAAGCGGGCGAACGCCGCCTCCAGCGCCTCACCCTCGAGCGGGTGCCCGAGCTCGCGCAGGCGGACCGCGAACGCGTGGCGACCCGAGTGCTTGCCGAGGACCAGGAGCGTCTTGCTCGCGCCCACGGCCTCGGGGCGCATGATCTCGTACGTCTCTTCGTGCTTGAGCATGCCGTCCTGGTGGATGCCGCTCTCGTGCGCGAAGGCGTTCGCTCCCACGATGGCCTTGTTCGGCTGCACGATCATGCCGGTGCGCGTGCTCACGAGCTTGCTCGTGCGCGTGAGCTGGGTCGTGTCGATGCCGTGGCGCAGCTTGAAGAGCGGCTGGCGCGTCGCGAGCGTCATCACGACCTCCTCGAGCGCCGTGTTGCCCGCGCGCTCGCCGATGCCGTTGATCGTGACCTCGGCCTGTCGCGCGCCGGCGCGGATGCCCGCGATCGTGTTCGCCGTCGCCATGCCGAGATCGTTGTGGCAGTGGACGCTCACCACCACGTTCTCGATGCCGGGCACGTTCTTCACGATGCCCGCGATCAGCGCGCCGAACTCCTCGGCGATCGTGTAGCCGACCGTGTCCGGGATGTTCAGCGTGGTGGCCCCTGCCTGGATCGCGACGGCGAGCACCTCGTACAAGAACTCAGGCTCCGTGCGGCCCGCGTCCTCGGGGCTGAACTCGACGTCCGCGCACAGGCTGTTCGCGAGCGAGACCATCTCCCGCGTGCGGGCGATTACCTGCTCCTTCGTCATGCGGAGCTTGTGCTCGCGGTGGATGGGCGAGGTGGCGAGGAACGTGTGGATGCGGGGGTGCTTCGCGCCCTTGATCGCATCGTAGGCGGTCCGGATGTCCTTCTCGGTCGCGCGAGCCAGGCCGCAGATGATCGGCGGCTCTTCGGAAGGGCGACCCGCGGGGACGTCGCAACCCACGGTCGTGGCGATGGAGCGCACCGCCTCGAAGTCGTCGGGTGACGCCGACGGAAAGCCCGCCTCGATCACGTCAACCCCGAGTCGTGAAAGCGCCCTCGCCACTTCGAGCTTCTCTTCGGAGGTAAGCGTCGCGCCGGGCGACTGCTCGCCGTCGCGAAGCGTGGTGTCGAAGATGCGAACGTAGTCAGAGGGCGGTTTCGGACGAACTGGGGCTGACATGACCTTTCTCCTTGTGTGGTTCAGAAGCGGAAAGCGGGGCTCAGAGTCTGGTAGCGAGGGAGCGAGCCCGAGACGAGTGAAACGAGTCGCGTCGGGGGCGCGGGGGCGGTGAGCCCCCGCGGAGGATTACGGTGGGGGCGGGTGGTCTCAAGCTGCCGCGGTGCTGCCGTCGGCTTGGTTCAGCTGGGACGCGGCGTCCCCGATGGGACCGCGCGTCATCGCGACCGTCCCGCTCTGAACCATCTCGGCGATCCCGAACGGCTCGAGGATCGCGATGAGACCGACGATCTTGTCCTGCGTGCCCGTGATCTCGACGATCAGGTTGTTCGGGCCGACGTCGACCGCGCGCGCGCGGAACACCTCGCAGAGTTGCAGCACCTCGGCGCGCTTGTCGGGGCCGACGTTGACCTTGATGAGCGCCAGATCGCGCGAGACGCTCGGCTTCTTGGTGATGTCCTCGACGCTGATGACGTTCACCATCTTGTAGAGGTTGGCCTCGATGCGGCGCGCCTTGTCGTCGTCCGCTTCCACGACGAACGTCATGCGCGAGACGCCGGGCTCGTGCGTGCGCCCGACGTTCAGCGAGATGATGTTGTAGACGCGGCGCCGGAAGAGCGACGAGATGCGGTTGAGGACACCGGGGCGGTCCTCCACGTAGGCCACGAAGGTGCGGAGCTGGGGGTGGGCGGAGATGCTCATTTTCGTTCCCTCAATCATCCTTGCCGGTCTCGTAGATCGGATTGTGCGGCGCGCCTTCGGGGATGGGCCGACGGATCATGTTCGCCAGGTCCGCGCCGGCGGGGACCATCGGGTAAACGCTGTCCTCCTGCTCGACGCGGAAATCGACGATCGTCGTCTCCTTGTTGGCGCGCGCCTGCTCGATGGCCGCCTTCACCTCGCTGCGCTGAGTGACGCGGATCCCCTTCAGATCGTGAGCTTCGGCGAGCTTCACGAAGTCGGGGCTCTTGATCGGCGTCGCGACGTAGCGGCCGCCGTAGAAGAACTGCTGCCACTGGCGGACCATGCCGAGGTAGCCGTTGTTGATGATCGCGATGTTGACCTTGATGCCCTCTTGCGAGCAGGTCGAGAGCTCGGAGGCGGTCATCTGGAACCCGCCGTCACCGGCGACCACCCAGACCTCGTCGTTCGGGCACGCGAAGCGCGCACCCATCGCCGCAGGCAGCGCGAACCCCATGGTCCCGAGGCCGCCCGAGGTCAAAAGCTTCCGCGGGTAGTCGTGCTTGTAGTACTGGGCCTCCCACATCTGGTGCTGGCCCACGTCGGTCACGACCAGCGCGCGGCCCTGGGTGTAGCGCCAGAGGTCGTGGATCACGTGCGCGGCGAAGAGCTTGCCGTTGTCGGGCAGCTCCTGGATGTCGCGCACCGCGCTGTCGCCCTTCAGGGTGTCGATGTGCTGATTCCACTCGTCGCAGTCGACGCGCCCGATGCGCGTGTTCAGGAGCGTGAGGATCTCGCGCACGTCGCCGAGCAAGGGCAGGTCCACCTTGACGTTCTTGTTGATCTCCGCCGGGTCGAGCTCGACGTGGATCTTCTTCGCCTTGGCGGCGTAGGTCTTCAGGTTGCCGGTGACCCGGTCGTCGAAGCGCATGCCGAGCGCGATAATCAGGTCGGCCTCTTGAATCGCGGTGTTGACCCAGGCCTCGCCGTGCATGCCCATCATTCCGAGGCTGCGCGAGTGCGTGGCCGGAAAGCCGCCCAAGCCGAGCAGCGTCTGCGCTACCGGAATGTTCGTCTTCTGCACGAACTCGAGCAGCGCCGCGGTGGCGTTGGACTTGATGATGCCGTGGCCGCAGAAGATGATCGGACGCTTCGCCGCCTCGATCATCTCGACGGCCTCCTCGAGCTCGTCCGGCAGCGGGTGGCGCTCGGGGCGGTAACCGGGCAAGCGCACCGGGCGTCCGTCGTACTGATAGTCGATGGTCTGGTTCTGGGCGTCCTTCGTGATGTCGACGATCACCGGCCCCGGGCGACCGGAGCTCGCGATGTAGAAGGCCTGCCGGATCGCCGGCATGATGTCCTCGGCGCGCGTCACCACGAAGTTGTGCTTCGTGATCGGCAGACAGACGCCGGTGATGTCGGTCTCCTGAAAGGCGTCGCTGCCGATGAGCGTCGACGGGACCTGCCCGGTGATACAGACCATCGGGATCGAATCCATCATCGCCGTCGCGATGCCGGTGACGAGGTTCGTCGCGCCCGGGCCCGACGTCGCCACACAAACGCCTACCTTGCCCGACGCTCGCGCGAAGCCGTCAGCCATATGTGCCGCGCCCTGCTCGTGGCGGACGAGCACGTGACGGAGCGGGAACTCCGGCAGAGCATCGTACGCTGGCATGATCGCGCCACCCGGATAACCGAAGACGACTTCGACTCCCTGACGAACCAATACGTCCCAGATGATCTGTGAGCCGGTGAACGGCTGAGGGCCGGCCACGGGCTCGAGGCGTTTTGGAGTCTCGGGAATCGGGTTGGTCATCGATGCGGCCACGGTGTTTTCTCCTGAGGTGCCTGGGGGGCTCTGGGGTCTCTGCGGGGGTCAGGTTTATCGGCGATGGGGGGTGAAATCAAAAAAGCCACCGAACCTCTTGGGTGCGGGGGCCGTTTTCTCCGGGGGATCTCAGTTTCAGACGGCCGCCGCACCCGAGCCAATAAGGCCGAGAAGGACGATAACGCCGACG
>JAEZYO010000406.1 GCA_023419055.1 Pseudomonadota bacterium
CGCTCCGCGGCGCTCTCGACACCTGGTGGAGCGCATTTTCGCGTTATCGGGGGTAAAGTCCCAGGTTCCGAGCTCGGGGTCGCTCCACCCGCCGACGGTCAAGGTAGACGCTCCGCCATCTTTCGCCGTGACGGACATCGGTGTCCCGCCGACCTACCTCTCGGCTCAGCAGAGCGCTCCCGATCAGACCGTCCCTCCGACGCAGCTCTCCGCGCAGCCGGCCGCCAAGGAGCCGACGCCCACACCCGGCTCGACTCATCAGACGTTCGCGAACACCGCTCCTTCCACCAAGGGCAAGGCCATGGCGCTCGGGGCCGGGCTCGGGGTCGGGTTCTTGATCGTCGCCGGGGTGGCCGTGATGACGATGAGAGAGCCGGGCAACGCGGCGGAAGCGGCGACTTCGTCCCCGCCGTCCGCGACCGTACCGCCCCCCGTCGTGGAGACGGCCCGTCCCGAGGTCCCCGAGGTTCGAACGAGCGCGTCGGCGGAGCCGCCGGCCCCGGCCGTTCTGCCCGGTCCCGTCGCTTCGAACGAGGCGGCAGAGAAGGTCCAGAAAAAGCCGCCGCCGAGCCGAGCGGGAACCACGAAAGGCGCCGGAAAGGCGGCGTCGAGCGAGCCGGCGCCGAAGAAGAACCCGTTGTCGATCGACCTGAAATGAGAGACCTTGAGGGTTCGGGAAAGTCGACATGAAGCGCGCTGCATTCGCCAAGTTCGGTCGTGGCCTCGGGTTCTCGTTGTGCATCGCGCTCGCGACACCGCACGCCGTTGCTCAGAGTCGCGCCGCCCAGGCGCCGCTCTCGCAAAGCCTCACCGGCATGGCGCGCGCCGAGTACGAAGCGGCCAAGATCCTCTACGCCGACGGCGACTTCGCGGGGGCTTCGCTCAAGTTCCAGCGCGCGTACGACGAGTCGAAAGATCCGCGCTTGCTCTGGAATCAAGCGGCCGCCGAGAAGAACCTGCGCCGGTACGTGAAGGTCTCCGAGCTCGTGGAGCGCTACGTCACGGAGAGCGGCGACAAGCTGAGCGAGGCCGATCGCGCGGAGGCCCAGGCCCTGCTCGACACCGTCAAGGCGTTCATCGCCGAAGTCACCTTCACCGTGTCGCCGGACGGGGCGCGCATTCTGGTCGATGAGGCGGAGGTCGGCACGGCGCCGCTCTCCAAGCCCGTGCGGCTCGAAATGGGCGAGCGTCGCTTGAAGATCGAAAAAGAAGGCTTCGTCGCCTACACGGGTTCGCGCTCGTTCGACGGCGGCTCGACCGCGACGGTGCAAGTGACGCTCGAGGCCGAGCGCCACGAAGGCAAGCTCACCGTTTCTGCGGCCGCGGGCGACACCATCGAGATCGACGGCAACATCGTCGGCAACGGGACCTACCAGGGCACCTTGCCGAGCGGCTTGCACCGCGTCGAGGTGTCGGCGCCGGGGAAGCGTACCTACACCTCCGACGTGATGGTGCAGGACAACCAATCGAGCTCGATCAGCGTCGCGCTCGAGTCCCTCATCCTCGCTCCGCCGCCGGCTGATCCCGAGAAAGACCGAGGCGGCTCCAACGCCTGGATCTGGATTGGCTCCGGTGTGCTGCTCGCCGCCGGGCTCGGTGTCGGGGCGTACTTCCTCTTCAAGGATCCCGAGGACGAGCTCGAAGAGCCAGTCGCGGGCTCGCTCAACCCCGGCGTGATCCAGCTCGGGTTTTGAGAGCCGTCACCACCTGAAGTCGATGTTGGCGTTAGCCACGCCGACGAACTGCTTGTAGGTTCCGGACGCGTCCGGTTGCCGAGTGGGGAGCGGCGGCTCCGCGAGCGTGCTCTCGACGGTGCGAGGCGCAAACACGAACTGCGTGTAGGCGAGCGAAACGGCGACGCCCTCGTAGAGCCGAGCCCTGGCTCCCAGCGTGAAGGACGCGCCGGCGAAATCGGCGAGCCCGGCCTCGAGGGTCTCGTCGGGGACCGCGCTCGTCATCACTCCGGCGCCGGCGAAGTACTCGGTGCCCGACGAGAAGTAACGGCTGATCCCCGCGCGCACCTCGATCGCGTCGTGGAAATTGCGCCGCAAGTTCTGGAGCACCGCGCCGCCCGACGGCTGCGAGCCGTCGGCGGCGAGCTCACACTCGCGGCCGGCGTTCACGATGCATTGCCGCTCGAACGCGCTCCAGCGCGTGTAGTCGCCGAACAGCCGAAGCTCGAGCCCGGGCTCGGGGCGGTAACGGCCGCCCAGGCGGAACACGTCGGGGAGATCGTACGTGACGTCCACGTCGGCTCTGCTCTCGGTGCCGATGCGGTTGTCGACCGTGCCGGAGAGCTCCATTCCTCCCGCGAAATTGGGCCTCGACTGGTACGAAGCGCCGAGCACGAGCTCGCCGGGCAGGGCTTCCCACAAGACGCCGAGCCCCGCGGCCAGCGCGGAGCCACGCGCCGAAATGAGCGAGCGCCCCTCTCGCTCGACGTCGTTCGTTCCGTCTGCCCGAGCGCGCACGTCTTCGAGCAACGTGTGAACGAAGCTCAGCGTCACGCCCGCCGAGAGGCGCGCGGGCTCGAAGCGATAAGCGAGCGCCCCCGAGAGCTGGAAGGTGATGAAGGAGCCCTCGATGGAGTGCCAGCGCTGGACGCCGTCCACGGGGCCCGGCAGGCGGCTCTGATGTTCGTACTCCTCGCGCGACTCCCAGCTGACCGGGGCGCCGAAGGGCACGTAGCCGAGGAGCCCGAACGAGAAGCGCCCAGCGTTCCCGCTCACGCCGAGCGTTGGCGCGGCGAGCCAGTCGGACAGCGTCGCGCGTCCGGTGTTCGCGTCGGGAGCGTCCGGCGGTGGAGGGACGTCGCTCGGCTCGGCGTGACGATCGTACGTGACTCGCCGGTAGGCCAGGTTGAGATCGAGGAAGAGCCTACGATCGCTGCTCTGAGTGAGCGCGGCCGGGTTGTAATACACGACGGTGGGGTTGTCGGCGGTGGGGTGCCCCGCCTCGCCGCCGAAGCGCGCCACCGAGAAGCCGCTCGCGAGCGCGGTGGGCGCTCCGAGTGAAATTCCAAACAGCGCCAAAAGGAAGCGGGGGCGGCGGCGCATCGACGGGGCTAGAGGCTCGCAGCCTTTCGCAGCGAATGGAAGCCGAAGCCGACGTGGGCTACCTTGCGAAGCGTTCCCGATGCGCGCCCTCTGCCTTTTCTCGTGCTGCGTGTCGCTCGCTTGCTCGGACGCACGCGGCGCGTACGAAGCCTTCGGCGCGCGAGCCGATCAGGCGGAGCAGGACGACGCGGGTACGGACGCAGGACCGTGCGCGCCGCCGTCGCCGGGCGAGATCTCCGGGCGCGCGTTGATCGCGATCGGGACGAGCATCTCCCCCGGCCACCCCATCTTGTTCCTCGGCGATCTCGAGACGCCCGAGATGGACGGCAAGACGGCCGTGACCTTCGGCTACCGGCCGCTCGACGCGAGCGATCGCGAGACCGAAGTGGGTGACGTCCTCTCGCTCGGTCCCTTCGTCGTCGAGTCAGACGGGAGCTTCGTCGCGCCGACCGGGGAAGCGACGCTGCCGGGAGAAGCGAATGCGCTCCTGCCGGGCGTGCCCATCACCTCGGATCTCACGCTGCACGGCAGGATTTGCGGCGTGCGATCCTTCTACTGTGGCACCGTGACGGGAGAAGCCTCGTTCCCCGTGATGGGCCCGATCGAGGGCGACTTCGGGCTCGAGCTGGTCGGCGATGAGCTCCCTGCCAATCCTCGCTACGGGTGCGCCGAAGAAGACGTCGCGTTGCCTCTCGAGTGAGCGCGAGGACGAGCGAGCTCGCCCGCCGACGTGAAGTGACATCGGCGGGGGTGCTCGTCGTGGCGCGCGGCTTTACTCACAGACCGATTCGCAGCCTTGCCCGCAGTTGGAATCGGCCAGGCACGCGATGCACGCGGAGGACGCCGCCGTGCAGAACGCCATGCACTGGTCGGTCGGCTCCCCGCACGCGGCAGCCTTCTCGCAGACCGCGTCGCAGTCCTTCATGGGCGCGCTCTTACAGGTCCCGACCTTGAACACGGGATCGATGTCGACACACTCCTGATCCTTTCCGCAGTTTGCGTTGGTGAGACAGCCGTTGTCGCAGAAGCCGTTGTCGCAGTACTGGCCGGCTTGACACCGTTGCGCGCCGCAAGCGGTCGTACCGTCGCCCGTGTTGCCGGTGTTGCCGGTGTTGCCGGTATTGCCGGTATTGCCGGTGTTGCCGGTGTTGCCGGTGTTGCCGCTGCCTCCGCTGCCGTCGTCCGCGCTGCCGGGCTCGCCGTCGTCGGACCCGCACGCGAACACCCCGAGCA
>JAEZYO010000455.1 GCA_023419055.1 Pseudomonadota bacterium
AAGGAACGAACCGGTGAGCGCGCGGGCGATCGGCGATGTTCCGGGCAGCCGTCGAACGCCCCTTCAATTTCTAGCGACAGGGCAACGTTCCTTTCTGTTTGTGATTTCGGCAATTTCGCGGCGGAAGCTCGCTTGATCTCGGCTGTCGCGTGTGAGACCCCTAGTTCGAGGCGATGAGCGAGGATCAGGAGCGTAGGCCATCGAGTGTCAACCCAGCATCGAACCCGCCCGTCTCGAACGTGAGCCGGTCGAGCGTGTCGCCGCTCTCACTTCCGCCTCCACCCACGGACGACATCGACGCGGACTGGGGTGCCGAGACGGCAGGGCACAGCTCGAAGGTCGCGCCGAAAGTGACCTCCAAGCCGCCGGTCGTGACGGATGACGTCGACGCGGAGTGGGGCTCCGACACCGACGGAAAGGGGGTCGAAGTCGCGGAGAAACCGGTTCCCGCGCCGCCTGCCACCGTAGGCCAGTCGTCCGTCCCGCCGCTCGCGGCCAAGGCATCTACTCCGCCGCTCGGCAAGACTTCGACGCCACCATCGAGTGTCCCGGCGTCTGCGCCGCTCAAGGCCTCGGCTCCGCCGGCGAAAATACCGACCCCTCCGTTGGGGATCAAAGCATCCGCTCCGCCCGCGAAGATCTCGACGCCACCGTTGTCGTTCAAAGCAGCCGCGTCCCCGGCGAAGCCCTCGACCCCTCCGGTCGGGATCAAGGCCTCCGCTCCCCCAGCGAAGATCCCTACTCCGCCGCTGGGTCTCAAGGCGGTCGCGACGTCGAGCGACTCGGGGGCGAGCACCCACAAGAAGACGTTGATCGGCATCGCGCCGGTCATCCCGCCGCCCGCGGCCGTTCCGGACGTCGATTTCCCCGATGTTCCGCCGCCTCCGCCTGCATCCCTGGAAGCCGCAGCGCCTCCTCCGCCGGAAGAAGCGGCCCCCCCCGCTCCGGTCGTCACCGAGGAGCCCGTCCAAGCGGCAGCCCCCACGCCGGTCGCCGAGAAAGCACTGGCGCCGGACGTGGAGCGAGAGAGCGCGCCGCCGCCCGTCGACGCCATCGCTCCTGTCACCTTCAGTGAGCACCCGCCGAGTGTCGCTCCGAAGAGCGAACCAGCCGCCGCCGTGGCGAAGCCCAGAGAGGCTGCCACGCCGCCGAGCGGACCGGTACGCACGGACACGCCGCTCTCGACGGGACCGGAGACCTTCGATCCGGTCACGTCGTTCGAACCCGCGCGGCGCGGCCCGAATTGGGCGTTGATCGGCGCCGCCGCTGCCGTGGTGGTGCTCGTCGGCTACTGGATCCAGCGTGGCCCCGCTGGGCCAACGACGACAGCAACCTCCGCTCCGACGCGCGTGGAGGCGACCCAGGCCGCCGCCGAACCGCCGAAGGTCGAAGCGCCTCGCACCGCCGAGCCGGCAGCCGTTCCCGATGCGAAGCCGTCCGAAGCGACCAGCGGGAGCCCCGAGCCGGCGCCTAGCCCCGTCGCGCCCACCACCTCCGCAAGCGCAACCCCGGAGGCGCCCGAAGCTTCGGCTTCCGCCTCCCCTCCCGAAAGCAGCGGAGCGACGAAGAGCATCTCCATCGTGACTCGCCCGCCTGGCGCCAGGCTGTTCTTCCACGGCAAAGAAGTGGGCACCACGCCCCTTTCGATCGAGCTACCGGAAGGCGAGAAGCGAAAATTCGAGGTCGGTCTCCCCGGACACATCACGCGCAAGCTGATCGTCGACGGGACGAAGACGGAGATCGTGCTCGGGATGCGCCCCGAGAAGTGAGCGCACGAATCGGGATGCGGAAGGTCGCTCTTGCTCTCGTCTTGGGCGTCACGCTCGCGGGCGTGAGCGCGATCACCGCTACTCGCGCCGCGCCGTCAGCGGGAGTGTCGAGCGCGCACGTCACCCGCTTCGTCCGGCCGCGAGCGCCAGCGGCCGCGCCGCCGCGCCGGGTGGATCCCGCGTTCGCCGCGCTATCACCCCTAGGAGTGCTCAACGTGAACACCCGGGAGCGCGCCGAGCTACGGCTCTACGACTCTACCGGCGCGCTGAGCTCCCCGGCCCTCGAGCGCCTGGACGAGCTCCTGGCCGACCGGCGCGACCCACTCGAGATCGAGCGCGCGCCGATCGATCGACGCGTGCTGAAACTCTTGTTCAAGGCGGCCTATCACTTCGGGGCCACGGAAATCGAGATCGTCTCGGGCTATCGCAAGCCGGGCAAGCGGCGCGAAGGCCTGCACGGTCAGGGTCGCGCCATCGATTTCAGGCTCCAGGGCGTGAAGGCGGCGGAGCTCGCTTCCTACTTGCGCCGACTGCCGCGCGCAGGCGTCGGAGTCTACACGCACCCGAAGACTCAGTACGTTCACCTCGACGTACGCGATCAGAGCTATCACTGGCTCGACGCCTCACCGCCGCGACGAACGTGGCGAGAACGTTCGCTCGGTCGCATCGCGCCGAGCCACGATCGTTACGAGCCCGAAGCGGATCTCCCCGAGTCCGTGCTCGCGAGTCACGCTCGGCCCGACGCCCCGGCCTCGTCTCTGGCCAAGAT
This sequence comes from Pseudomonadota bacterium, assembly GCA_023419055.1. The sequence goes on from JAEZYO010000455.1 coordinate 2,539, forward strand.
CGTGTCGATGTAGCGCATCTCCTCGAGGGTCGAGG
>JAEZYO010000568.1 GCA_023419055.1 Pseudomonadota bacterium
CGACCGAACAGAAGGAGCGCCGCGACGAGAGCTCCTAGGCCGACCCGAACTGATAGATGGCGGTAGTGCATCGATTTCCGGCGGCGGACGCCCAAGCGCGCGTCCAAGAAGCGAGCTCAGGAGCGGAACGCCCCCGAGGAAGTGCTAGTGCCGAGGCGACGGAGCCGCGTGCGTAGCGAAGCCACGCTCAAGAGTGAGCAATCGGAATGATTGCGATTTCTCGACCACGAGCACTAGCTTCCGGCACCTGAAATCGAAGAGCAAGAGTTAGGCAGGAGTCGCTCGCGGGACGGCTCGAGGGCCGACGCGAGCGACCGAGCGCCGCGCTGCCGAACGACGACTCAGAGAGGATCGATTCGGTACACTTCCGACGTCGCCAGATTCGCGAGAAATGCGCGCCCAGTCGGACCGATCACGATACCGGACAACGAGCCCGCCGGGAGCCCGGTGTCGAGCGAACGCACGAGCTCACCCTGTGTAGTGAACGCGTACACCTGACTGCTGAGGTTGTCGGTCACGAACAAGACGCCCTGGTGCAACGTGAGCCCGCTCGGTCGCTCCAGGAGGCCCGGCGGGACGACCTCCTCGAGCACGGCGCCGCTCATGCGGGCGTGTACCGGGATCGGATCGTAGGCGTCCACGACGCCGTCTTCAGTGCCGGTGTTCGAGTCGAGGCGCAAAATGCGGCCGTTACCAGTATCGGCGACGTAGACGAAGCCGGTCTTCGCGTCGTACGCGAGGTGGCTCGGCACGCGCGCTACCCGCGAGAGCTCACCCTCGGCGTAGCGCCAGAGCTCGCCGTCGGAATGATCTTCTCCTCCGGGAGGATGGGGCGAGTTGAAATCGTAGCGATCGAGCGCGCCCGCGTCGCCGTTGAAGGCCCAGTAAACGTTGTCGACCTCGTGCGCGATCCCCATGCAGAACGGCGTCTCGTGCAGCATGTCCAAGTGAAGGCCGTTCATGCCGTCGGTCGCGTGCTCCCCGAACAGCGCCGGATCCCAGAGCACGGGACCGTTGTAGGGCGTCGATTCGTCCTCGTAGTTGGCCGTGCGAGCCTCGCCGCAGGTCCCGAACGAGCCGCTCGGGGCGAACGCGATGGAAGAAGGGTTTCGCAGGAAGTGCCAGGCGTTGTCATCGGTCGCGACGTCGACCGAGGGCTCGCTGCTGCTCGCCTGGGAGACGATGGCCATCTTGCCGACCAGCGCTCGGCAGCCGCGATCGTCGTCCGAGCGACAGGGAAGGCCGGACTCGCGCTCCCGCAGGGTCACCCAGAGCTCGTCCTCGACGAGCGGGTTGAAGGCGAGCGCGGTTGCCTCTCGGTGGGTGGTGGGTTCGTAGACCAAGAACAAGCTCGCGGATTCGGGGCCGCCGTCTCCGAGCGCCCGGGCCACGTCCTCGGCGCTCGGACCCTTGGCGTCACCGCCCACCGCCTCGTCTTCGGACCCGCAGCCCGGCAGCGCCGCGAGCCCGACCGCAAGCGTCAAGACCGAGGGGAGAGAGCCCTTTCGAAGGGTGAAAGCCATATCCGAGCTCCTTGTCGCCGGTTCTAGCACGCCGGTTCTGACCTCGACGGAACCCTGCTCGGGCCGACGATTGCCGGCCGGTTTCGGCGTCTCAGCGGGGGATCTGTCCACCGGGCGTTGGGCAGTGCTAGACAGCGAGCCCCTAGCCCATGACCCCTACCGAGCATCCGGATCGAATCGTCCTCCACATCGCGGGCGCTGACCGCCCGGGCGTCACCGCCCGCCTCAGCGAAGTCATCGCCGAGGAGAACGCCGAGCTCGTGGATATCGGCCAATCGGTTCTCCACGGGTACCTCATGCTGTCTGCGATCGTGGACATCCCGCAGGGCTCCGACGCCCTGCGCAAGGTGCTGTTCGCGGTCGCGGACCTCGGGCTACGGCTCGAGGTGAGCTCGTATCGGAAGTCGTACGACGTGCAGGAGCCGCTCCAGTCGCTCGCGGTGACGGTGCTCGGGCCGCTGCGTGACGGCGGAGCGGCGGCCAAGATCACCCGCTTTATGGCGGCGCGTTCGATGAACATCAGCGAGATCCGCTCCCTCAGCGAAGAGGACCTCTCCGGGCTGGAGCTGATCGTGGATCTGCCGACCGGCTCGCGCGCAACCATCGAGGAGCTCGGTGAGCTGCGCGGGAAGCTCCTCAGCATGGGCAAGGAGCTCGGCGTCGACCTCGCCGTGCAAAAAGACGACATCTTCCGCCGCAGCAAGCGCCTGGTCTGCATGGACGTCGACTCGACGTTCATGAAGGGCGAGTTCATCGACGAGCTCGCGGACCAGGTCGGCGTCAAGAACGAGGTCGCCGCCATCACCGCGCGCGCGATGCGCGGCGAGCTCGACTTCAAGCAGGCGCTCGTCGAGCGCGTGAAGTTGCTCGAGGGCTTGCCGATGGAGCGCGTGCAGCAGGTCGTCGACCGATCCGAGATCACGCCGGGCGCCGACCGCTTCGTGAAGGTGCTGCACAGCCTCGGCTTCAAGGTCGGCCTCGTGAGCGGCGGCTTCACGTTCTTCGTCGACGAGCTCAAGAGCCGGTTCGGCCTCGACTTCGCGTTCGCGAACGAGCTCGAGGTCCATGACGGCAAGCTCACCGGGCGCGTGCGCGGCAGCATCGTGGACGGCGAGCGCAAGGCTCAGGTCCTGAAGGACATGGCGCAGGTCTACAACGTGCGCCTCGAGCAGACGGTCGCGATCGGTGACGGCGCGAACGACATCTTGATGCTCCAGTCCGCCGGCCTCGGCATCGCTTTCCGCGCGAAGCCGAAGCTGCAAGAGGTGGCGCACATGAGCCTGAACCACCACGAGCGACTCGACACCCTGCTCTACCTCATGGGCTTCAACGCCCGCGAGCTCAAGCTCGTCTGAGCACGAGCGCTCGTCCTCCGGGCGCCGGCGCGTCGGGCGCTCAGCGCTTGCGGGCGAGCAGTAAGCCGTCCCCGATGGGTACGAGGCTCGCGCTCACCCGCGGATCCGAGCGAGCCTTCGCGTTCAGCGCGCGGATAGCGACCGTGGACTCGTCGTTCACGCTCGGATCGGCGACTTTCCCACCCCAAAGGGTGTTGTCGATCGCGATCAGCCCGCCTGGCCGCAAGAGCTCGAGGCAGCGCTCGTAGTACGCGTCGTAGCCGGTCTTGTCCGCGTCGATGAACGCGAAGTCGAAGCGGCCGCGCTCACCCGACGCGACGAGCGCGTCGAGCGTCTGCGTCGCGGGCGCGAGCCGCAAGTGGATCTTCGAGGCGACGCCGGCTTCGGCCCAATAACGGCGCGCGACCGCCGTCCACTCCTCGCTCACGTCGCAAGCGACGATCTTTCCGTCGGCCGGGAGCGCGAGGGCGACCGCGAGCGAGCTGTAGCCCGTGAACACGCCGATCTCCAGGCAACGGCGCGCGCCCACGAGCTCCACCAGGAGCGCCATGAAGCGCCCCTGCTCCGGGGAGATCTGCATGCCCCCCATCGGGAGCTCGGCGGTCTCCGCGCGCAGCCGCCCGAGGATGGGCGGCTCCTCCGCGGCCTCCAACAGGTACTGCCAGACCGCGTCGTTCATCTCGATCGTGCGGCGCGACATCACCAACTCACTTCGGCTAGGTCAGACCTACTTCTGCTCGGTCGGGCGAAACTCGTCGGGGAGCTTCGAGCCCTCACCGAAGAAGTACTTCTCGCACTCGGTCATCCAGATTCGCTGGCCGTTCTCGCTCGTGAGATCGAGGCGATACTCGTTGATGAGCATCTTCGAGTGCTCGAGCCACTGGCGCCAGGCCTGCTTGGAGACGTTCGCGTAGATCCGCTCGCCGAGTGGCCCCTTGAAGGGCGCGCGATCGAGCGCTTCGGCTTCGTGGCCGAGCTTGATGCATTGGACGGTCTTGGACATGAGATATGGGTCCCGGCAGGGAGCCGGGCCCTCGAGATAGCTCGACTCCGTCCGATTGGCGAGCGCACCGACCCCGGGAACACCCCCAGTACAGGGTGCCCGGGGTTCTATCGAAGGCCCGAGGCGTAGAGCCGGTGCTCGCGCCTAGGCCTTGTCGTCGCCCTTCTTGTCGCCCTTCTTGTCGTCGTGGTCACCGCCACAGGACGGGTCCGCCGACGCAACGGAGGGGTTCTTTTCCTTCTTCTTCTCTTCGTCACCGTGCTTGTCGCCACCGCCACAGCTCGGGTTCTGAACCGGGGCGGCCGCGGCCGGCAGGGCCACAAGGAGACCCGCGGCGACGAAGAGCGCTCGTGCTGCTCGCTCGATCATGATGCCGGAAGTCTTCGTCCATCCAGCCTGAACGTCAAGGCAGGCGGGCTGGCCCAATTCGGCCCCAATTCGGGCGGCCTAATACGGCTGCTCGACGACCAGCACGAAGCGGTCCTGCCCCCGGTACAAAACTCCCGAAATCGTGTCCGCTCGCCGACCTCGGGCGCGCACGATGGCTTCGATCACCTGCCCCGGTGCTCGCGCCGGGCGCCCCTCGACCTCCGTGAGAACGTCCCCATCGAGCACGCCGAGCCCGAGCGCCCCCACTCCGAAGAGCGCGATCCCGGCCGGTCGCTCACCGCTGGCGGCGACGGGCTTGCCCGAAGGCCTCACCCGACGCTCCGCGAGCGAGAGAACGACCGCCCTCGATACCCGAATCCCCGACGGCGGCGGCGCATGGGGCTTCGCTGCCTTCGGCCTGGCGCCTCGCTTCGGGGGTGCCGGGACCTTCGTCTCGAGAGCCAGAGCTGGAGCAGGATCCGGAGGCGGCTCGTCCGTGACCGCCGGCTCCTCCGCGGGAGCCAATGGCTGGGGAAGGAGCCTTACGACGAAAGCGAGCCGTTCCGCGACACGCGTACCGAACCGATCAGCGAGCGGCCCGCCGAGGAGCGCCCCCGAGACCAGCGGAGCGAGCAAGAGCACGGACCAGCGAAACACGCGGGCTCGAGGATAGCACGCGGCACGCCGCTACTGACGCGTGCGCCAATTGCCGACGAACGTCCGCCCGATCTCGTCGCAGGTCGTGTCCGTGACGATCAGCTCCGGGCGGCTGTTCTTGCAGTAAACCACGGTATTTTGCCGGAACGTGCGTCCGAACGCGATGGTCTCTTCCCGGCCGATACCGTGCACGAGCCAGGCCGGCTCTCGCCACATGCCCTCGGGCTCCTCGTCGTACCCGACGCAGTGCTCCACGCGGTAGCAGCCGAGGATCAGAAGGTCGCGCAACACTTGGTGGCGGCCCTCGTTCACGCGCCGCGGGAGGAGCATGCTGCGAGGGTTGTACGCCGTGAGAACGGCGAAGTCGCGGCGCAAGAGCTCCGGCAGCTGACCTGTGTCCTTGACGATCTCACCGTCCAGTGAGACCCGGAGGACGCCTGCGTCGGTGGGGAGCTCGTACACCGTCGCAAAGTAGGAACGGAGCAGGTTCTGATCCATCGGTCCGAAGCGGCCCTATAACACGACTCATGCTCGGAAGCGGTAACCGACGCCTCTCACCGTGAGGAGATGAACGGGGTCGCTCGGATCTTCTTCCAGCTTATTTCTCAGCTGGAGCATGAAATTGTCGATGGTACGGAGCGTGCCGTGATGTTCGGGGCCCCAGACGCGCGACAAGATCTCCTCGCGTGAGAGCGCCTGGCCCGCAGCTTCGACCAGGCACCAGAGCACGTCGAACTCGGTCGCCGTGAGCTCCACGTGCCCGCCCGCTCGCTTCACCTCGCGGGTGGAGGAGTTGATTTCGAGCGCGCCCGCGAGCACCTGGGCTCCCGGGCGCTGCCGCGCGATCCCGTCGCGACGCAGCACCGCCTTCACGCGCGCGAGGAGCTCCGCGAGGCTGAAGGGTTTGGTGATGTAGTCCTCTGCCCCGAGCTCGAGACCCATCACCTTGTCCATCTCCGCCCCGCGCGCGCTCAGCATCACGACAGGCACGTGCTTGCCCTCGGCGCGCAAGGCCCTCACGACCTCGAAGCCGTTCATTTTCGGCAGCATCACGTCCAGGATCACGAGATCGAACGGTCCCTCCGCGGCCCGGCGGTACCCTTCTTCGCCGTCCACCGCGACCTTCACCTCGTAGCCCTCCGCCTGGAGGTTCATCTCGAGACCGAGCGTGATGCTCTCGTCGTCTTCGATGATCAGGATCTGTTTCTTGTCGTTCCCCTGCATGCTCAACTTTCGGCGGCGTCCCCCTCCGGGGATCTCGAAGCGAGTCGCGGGGCGCCGCTCCTGCGGTCGCTCTCTTTGCGCTGAGTGGACGGCTTGGCGAGCGGCAACACCAGAGAAAACGCGCTGCCCTTACCGAGCGAACTATCGAGCTCCACGCGGCCCTGGTGAGCCTTCATCACGTGCTTCACGATGGCGAGCCCGAGGCCCGAGCCTTCGCGTTCGCGCGAGAGTCGATCATCCATGCGGTAAAAGCGCTGAAAGATGCGGCTGTGCTCGGAGGCCTCGATGCCTCGTCCGTTGTCCCTCACCGTGACGCGCACGTCCTTCGGCCCCTCCTCGAAGAAGAGCTCGATCTTCGGAGGATCTCCGCCGTACTTGTACGCGTTCGTCAAGAGGTTGAAGAGCGCGTCCACCACCGCTCCACGATCGGCGCGCACCAGGAGCGACTCGGGCGGCAGCTTCACGTCGAGCTCGACGCTCCGGCGCTCCCGCACGGGCTCGAAAGCGTCGACGGCCGTCGCGACGATCGAGCGCAGGTCGGTGTCGCGCAGAACGAACTCCTTGTTGCCGCTCTCCATGCGCCCCCAGTCGAGCAGGCGATCGATGAGCTCTTGCAGCCGCGTGCTCTCACGGCGGAGCCCTTCGATGCATTTGGTTTCGGCCACGGGATCACCCCGTCTAAGCTCGAGCGTCTCTGCGAAAAGCCGGATCGAGGTGAGCGGCGTCCGTAGCTCGTGCGACACCTTCGACACGAAATCGCTCTGCAAGCGCGAGAGGTTGGCCTCGCGCCGCACGAAGACCCAGACGAGCACGACGCCGGTCGCCGCGATGCCGGAGAGGGCCATCACCAAAATGCCCATCAGCAGGTTGACGCCTGCCTCCCCGATGAAGAGCAGCACCACTCCGAGCGTGAGCAGGAGGAAGCTCGGCACGACGACGAGCGCCACCAGCAGGATGACGATGCGGCGGTAGCCGAGCGCGGTGAGATCACGCGAGGCCATGGGCTATTGGGCCCGAATCTTTGCACACTTCTAGGCCGAGAGCAGCGGCTCGAGCGCGCTGAGAGCGCGCAGGAGCTCCGCCACACTGCTCGCCTGAGCCGGGCTACCGCGCGGGCGGTGCGGGGCGTCCCCATCGGCAAGCTGCGCGACTTGCCCCAGCAAAATACCGTCGTCCGCGGCGCGCTCGATCAGATCTTCGAGCGAGTCGACCTCGTCGTAGTCCTCTCGCTCCGCCATGAGCGCGAGCCTTGCGCGCACGTACATCCCGAGCAGGTAGGGCCAGGCGGTGCCCTGGTGGTACGCCGTCTCCCGCTCCTCCGGGCCGCCGGCGAAATGACCGACGTAGCGGCGATCGCGCATCGAGAGGCTGCGCAGGCCGCGCGGGGTCAAGAGCTCCGAGCCCACTCGCTCGAGCAGCGCCTGAGCCTGCCACTCCTCGAAGAGGTCCGGGGCGATCGAGAGCGCCATGAGCGCGTTCGGGCGGATACTGGAGTCGGCCCACGCCTCGGCCGCGTCGCGCGCCTCGCTCAGGCAATCGTAGGGGTAGTCGGTCTCGCCGCACCAGAAGCGCGCTCGGAAGGCCGAGCGCACGCGCGCCGCCGCCGTGCGGGCAGCCCGCTCGAGCCTCGCGTGGCCGTAGAAGCTCGCCAGCATGGCGACGAGGTCGCTCCCGCGCGCCCAGAGCGCCTGGAGCTCGATGGGAACGCCGCGCCGGGGTGTCACGGGTTGTCCCCGGATGTGCGCGTCCATCCACGTCAGGGCGACGCCGCGCTCCGACGCCACGACCAGACCGTCCGGTGCGAGCCACACCCAGCGCCTGCGCCGCGAACACACGCGCAGGAAGACGCGCACGAGCGCCGGATAGAGCCGCCCTTGCACGAACTCGTCGCGTGGCCCGAGGCGCGAGACGAGCTCACGCGCCGCGTCGAAGAGCCAGAGCGTCGCGTCGGGGCTCGGGCGCGCGCGGCGGCGCACCGTGTCTTGCAGCGTCTCCGGCAAGAGACCGGCGCGCAGCTCGTCGAGCGCGGCCGCGAGCACCCGCTTCGCCTCGTCGAATCGCTCGCGGACCAAGAGCAGCCCGGCCACCGACATCACGAGGTCACGCGTGTAGGTCGTGTGCCACGGGTAACCCGCGATGATGAGCGGCGGCTCGCAGCGGTTCAGGCAGAACTGCTCGGCGGCGATCGAAAGCACGCGCCCCGTCGCGGAACGCGGCGGGCCGGCGTCTTGAGCGAGGAGCTCCTCGCACGTCTCCTTCACGAGCTCCGCGGGCGGCCGCTCCGGCAGCGCCCCCACACCGATCACGAGGTGGACGGTCTTGTCCGGCTCGAGTTGCATCTCGACCACCCCGGGCGTCCAAATATCTTCCTGGAACGCGCTGCCCTCGTTGCGATCGTTCAGGTACTCGAAGCGCCGCCACCAGTCGGGCGATCCCATGAACACGCCCTCGTGCGCGAGGTGAATGGGGGGCAAGCTCGGTACCGGCTGGAGCTCCACGGCGCCCGGTCGCAGCGTGACGACCTGCATCATCGCCCCGTGCTCGTGCATCAAGGAGTCGACCGGGCGGAGCGGCATGAGCGGGCGGATGGAAAGCCTCGCCCGGTGCCTGCCTCGCATGGTGTAGGTGATGACGACGGTGTTCTTCCCCCGCACGAGCGAGAGCGTGCGCTCGAGCGTGTTCTGGCCAATCCGGAAGACCCAGCGCGGGATCGGATCTTGGGAGAACGACTCGATCAAGCGGTAGCCCGGCGTGGGCGCGACCGAGGGGAACTGGTGCGTCGAGAGGCGGTACGTGCGCTTGTCGTCCTCGACGTTGAGCTGGGTCTCGGTGTGACTCAAGATCACGTGCCGCCCGAGCGGTGGATCGAGCGCGGCGACGAGCGCGCCGTGATAGCGGCGCGTGTGCATCAACGCGACCGTGCTCATCGAGTACGCACCGGCGCCGTTCGTGTGCAGCCACTCGCGCTCGGAGGGGCCGAGCTCGCCGTTCGTGTACACGAACGGCCACGGGCCGTCGACGGAGGCGCGCCACTCCTGGCGCTTGGCCTTCATGAGTGCCTCGCAGCGAGCGCATCGCGCGCCGCTCGAAACAGCGGTTCTTCCGGCGCCGAAGCGCCGAGCCAGAGCTCGATCGCGGCCCGGGCCTGACCGACGAGCATGCCGAGCCCCCCACGCGCGACTCGTCCGCTCTCGGCGGCGGCTCGCAGGAAGGGAGTCACTTCGGGCACGTAGATCAGATCATACGCGCCGGCAGACGCAGGCAGCAGAGACCAGGGTACGAGGGACACGACGCTCTCGCCCGAGTCGGCGCCGTGCATGCCCGCGCTCGTCGCTTGCACCAGCAGGTCGCAGCGCCGAGCGGCGGCCTCGAGCGCGGAGCGCGACGCGGCGTCGGTCGGCCACGCGAGCGGAGCGGCGGAGAGCTTCCGGAACTCGTCGGCCCCTTCTCCGCTCACGGGATCGCCCGCGAAGCGGCGCGCCACCACGAACACCTCGGCGCCTAGCCTGCGGCACGAAGCGACGGCGGCGAGCGCGGCGCCACCGCTGCCAATCACGAGCGCGACGCGCGGCCGCTCGCACAACAGCCGGAGCTCGCGCTCGAGCGCGACGATGTCGGTGTTCGTGGCCACCACCGCGCCGTCGGCGGCTCGAGAGAGCACGTTCGCCGCGCCGATGGCAGAAGCTTCAGGCTCGGCGCGATCGGCGAGGCGGAGCGCCACGCGCTTCCACGGGATGGTGACGTTCGCGCCCGCGATCTCGCCGCGCCGTACGCTCTCCACCACCTTCGCGACCGCGGCTTCGTCGGGAGCGTCGACGAGCTCGTAGCGGTGATCGAGGCCGAGCGCGAGGTACGCGGCGCCGTGGATGGCGGGCGACAACGAGTGGGCCACCGGGTGACCTATCAGGACGAAACGCAGGCTCACTTCTCTGCCTCCTCGGACTCCACTCGCTTGACCTCGGCCTCGAAACGCCCGCGCGCGACGCGTACGACCACCGGGTCTCCCGGCGAGAGCTCCCGCGCGTCACGCACCGCTCGCCCCTGGGGTAAAGTGGCGATGGCGTAGCCGCGAGAGAGCACCGCGAGCGGAGAGAGCGCGTCGAGCCTTGAAACCTTATCGGCGAGCTCGGCGCGGCGCTCGCGCAGGAAGCGCCTGGACGCGCCCTGGAGCCGCACGCCGAGCAACCCGGACTCCACCTTCGCGCGCCCTATCACCACGCGCGGGTGACGCGAGAGCAGGCGTCGCTCGCAGGCGGACAGACGTGAACGGCGCTCCCCCACCACCCGCTCGAAGCGCTTTTCCAGGCGACCGAGCAGACTATCCAGCTCCTCCTGGCGCTCGGCGATCGTGAAGCGCGGGTCGGCGAGGCGCGCCTCCGCGCGATAAAGACGGTTCCGCACGGTCGCGAGGCGTGCCCTGAGCGCACGCGCGAGCTCGAGCCGGAGCCCCCGCAAGCGCTCGCGGCGCGCGCGGACGTCCGGCACCACGAGCTCGGCGGCGTGAGACGGCGTGGCCGCGCGCACGTCGGCGCAAAGGTCGGTCAGGGTGACGTCCACCTCGTGCCCGACGGCGCTCACCACGGGCACCGTGGCCCGCGCGATGCGCCGCACGACGCGCTCGTCGTTGAACGCCATCAAGTCTTCGCCCGAGCCACCGCCGCGGCCGACGATCAAGACGTCGAGCCCGGGGTAGCGCTCGATGAGATCGATCGCGCGCACGATGGCGACCGGCGCGTTCTCTCCCTGGACCGCTGCCGGCACGAGCACGAGCCGCACCGAGGCGCGACGAAACGCGACCGTACGAATGTCGTGGAAGGCGGCCCCCGCCTTGCTGGTCACGACGCCGACGACCTTGGGGTCGAGCGGCAGCGGCCGCTTGCGCTCCTCGGAGAAGAGCCCCTCCTCGGAGAGGCGCTGCTTGAGCTGCTCGAGCGCTTCCAGGAGCGCGCCTCGGCCGGTGGCGCGCGCGAGCGAGCCCACGAACTGGAGGCGTCCGCGCGGCGCCCAGATCGTCGCCTTCCCTTGCAGTTGAATGCGGGCCCCTTCCACCAGGTGCTTGCGCGCGCGTTGCGCGTCGAACTTGTACATCACGCACTCGACGATCGCGTCCTCGCGCTCATCCTTGAGCGTGAAGTAGACGTGACCGCTCGTGGCGCGCTTGAGGGAAGCGACCTCGCCTTCGACCCAGACACCGGCGCTGGTCGACTCGACGGCGCGCCGCAGCCTTCTGTCGAGCTCGGCGACGCTGAGGACTTCGCTGCCTGCGTTCACGGCGGGCCGTCGTACCACGGGAGGCGGGTTCGCGGGCGCACAATGCGGCGAACGCGCGGGCCGGTCCACGATTGCCGCGCGCTCCGCGTGATTGACCGGAACACAAGATTCGAGTCCGGCGCTATGCTGGCTCCCCTCGCATGTTCAAGAAGGTCCTGATCGCCAACCGCGGGGAAATAGCGGTCCGCATCTCGCGAACCCTGCGTGAGATGGGGATCGCGAGCGCGGCCGTCTACACGGAGCCCGATCGGGCGAGCCTTCACGCGCGCTCGGCCGACTACGCCTACTGCCTCGGCGAAGCGCCTCGCGCGTACTTGGACGCGGAGCGCCTGCTCGACTTGGCGACGCGGACGGGTTGTGACGCCGTCCACCCAGGGTACGGCTTCCTCTCCGAGAACGCCGGCTTCGCCGAAGCTTGTGCCGCGAAGAGCGTGACCTTCATCGGCCCCCCGCCGAGCGCGATCTACGCGATGGGCAGCAAGCAGCGCGCCCGCGCGCTGATGGCGCAGGCGGGCGTTCCCATCGTCCCCGGAGGTGGAGCGACCACTCTCGAAGAAGCGCGGGCCACGGCGGCGAGCGTCGGCTACCCCGTGCTCGTCAAGGCGAGCGACGGGGGCGGCGGCAAGGGCATGCGCCTGGTGCGCTCGGAGGCCGAGCTCGCGGCCGCGCTCGAGCGTACCCAGAGCGAGGCCGAAAAGGCCTTCGGCAGCGGCGAGGTCTACATCGAAAAGGCGATTGAGCGCGCGCGTCACGTCGAGGTGCAGGTCCTCGGCGATCGCAGCGGACGGCTGCTGCACCTCTTCGAACGCGACTGCTCGCTGCAGCGGCGTCATCAGAAGGTCGTGGAGGAGACCCCGTGCCCCGCGCTCACGCCGGCTACACGGCAGGCGCTGTGCGACGTGGCCGTGAAAGGCGCGGCGAGCATCGGGTACTACTCGGCCGGCACGTTCGAGTTTTTGCTCGCTGAGGACGGCTCCTTCTACTTCCTCGAGATGAACACGCGCCTGCAGGTCGAGCACCCGATCACGGAGCTCGTGACCGGGGTGGATCTGGTTCGCGAAATGGTGCGCGTCGCGGCGGGTGAGCCGCTCGAGCTCGGAACGCCGGAGCCACGCGGGGCCGCGATCGAAGCGCGCGTCTACGCCGAGGATCCCGCCTCCGGCTTCTTGCCCAGCCCGGGCACCATTGCGGAGCTTCGAGCGCCGGCCGGCCCCTTCGTCCGCGACGACAGCGGCGTCTACGCGGGGATGACGGTGAGTCCGCACTACGATCCGATGCTGTCGAAGCTCTGCGTGTGGGCGCCCACGCGCGCGCTCGCGCTCCGCCGACTGGCTCGCGCGCTCGACGAGTACCTGGTGCTCGGCGTCACCACCAACCTTCGCTTTCTGCGCGCCCTCGTCGCGAGCGATGCGGTGAGCACCGGGCAATACGACACCACCTTCATCGAAGGGAAGCTCGACAGCTTGCTCGAAAACCACCGCGGGGCGGCGGTCGATCCGGCAGCGCTCGCCGGCGCGTTCGCGGTCGCGCAGGCGCGCGAGGACGAGAAGGCTGCTCCGAAGGCCGACTCCGTACCGCCCTGGCTCGCTCAGCACCGGAGCTCTCTCCGCCAATAGCCTAGCGGACGCAGCGCCCTCAAACCTTGCGGTATTCCTCGACGAACTCCCAATCCGCGATCAGCTGCTTCTTGAGCATCACCGAAAGAAGGGCCGCGAAGAGCGCCTGCCAGTTCACCGCGTCGCCGAGGATTTCCGAAGCGTCGGCCCCGTGAGACACCGCTCGCAACGCCGCGATCAAGTCACGGGCGGTCAGATCCGGAGGAGCGCTGGCGGTGGTCACCTTCTCCTCGGGCTCCGGGGGCTTTCGTGCCGGCAAGTTGATCTGAGTGCCGTCGAGCAGCGTGAGCGTCACCATGCGCGACTTGCGGCGAGCCGGAGCCGGCATGCTCACCTCACGCGCCTCGATGCGAGGACCGCTGTCGGGCGGGGGTTCCGAAATCAGATCGTCCGGCCCGGGCCCGAGATTGGGGAGGCGCGGCTCTGCGGGGATCACCTCGTCTTCGGGTACGGCAGGCTCTGAGGAGCGAGAAGGAACCTCGGCGGCCTGACGATTGCGGAGCGCCTCCTCCGCCTCGAGCTCGGCGACCGCGTCGGAGAGCGAGGGCGTGGTCGATCGTCCGCCGTAGTACACGCGGATCGCCGAGCGAATGTCCGAAGGGGGGGCGATCATCGCGCGCACCGGCAGGCCGCACCATTGCGAAACCTCGCGCTGCGCGACCTCGTCACTCGGATCGTCCATCGCCACGTAGAGGGTCTCTCCGAGCCCGCGCACGCGGCGCACGAAGATCGGAACGAGGCCGTACTTTTCCGCGAGCTCGAGCGGCACGAGGTCGAGGAGCTGGCGCGAGAAATCGATGTGGTAGAGCGAAACCCACGGCAAACTCAGCTGCTGACTCAGAATCTGCGTGACCTGGGTCTCCGTGACGAGCCCCGCCTGAACCAGGAGCTTGCCGAGGCGGCGCCCGTCCCGCTTTTGGAGCTCGAGCGCCTCCTCCAGCTGATCCCGCGTGATGATCTGGGCCGCTACGAGCAGCTCGCCGAGCCGAACGCGCTTGTTAGCCATTCGACCCCGATCCTAGCAAAATCACCAAAACCCCGCGTAGGTTCCGCGAAAAGTGTGGGGGTTCGAGCGCCTCAGGGCGAGACGCGCCGGCGCCTTCCTGGAGGTAGCCTGCCGCCCGAGCGAGACTCCTCGGGAAGAGCCGCGAATACGGGGGGGTGCAAGCGGCCTTACTGAACACGCGACGGGCACCCGCTCATGGGGCCGGTTGTCGAATGAAGCCGCTAGGTTATCGCGAGGCACCTCGCGTAGAATGGAATCTCGGGCGGAGCGACGGTAGGAACGCTCGTCTGAACCTCAAGCTACGACCTTGTCCGACCCGTTGACCACGCAGCCCGCCATCCGTCTCTGCCCGCACTGTGGGTCGACTTGTTCGATGACCCACCAGTATTGCCCTGCGTGCGGATTTCCGGTGGGCACGCTCGGCACGGCGACCGACAAGTTCGTCGGCAAGACGCTGCCCGGCGGGTACCACATCCTCGACCTTCTGAGCGTCGGCGGGATGGGGCGCGTCTATCGCG
>JAEZYO010000617.1 GCA_023419055.1 Pseudomonadota bacterium
CTCGTCTACGTAGCGCGCGATCAGCGCCGAGCGGACGCCGACTTCCTCGAGGCGTCGAAGCGCGCTCTCGAGCCAGGGCCCTTCGAAGCTCGCCGCCAGGTTCGAGCTCAGGCGCGCGAGCAGCGAACCGTAACGGAGCGCCTCCAGCCGCCCGCGAGCTTCGCGCCGCACGCTCGCTTCCGCGGTAAGACGCCGAGCTTCGTCGAGCAACGCGCCGCCCAGGGCCCGGCGTTCCGGCTCACCGCTCAAGCACGGCAAGAGCTCTCGCCGCAGCGTGGAGATGGCGTCGTGAAAAAGCGAGAGGTCTACCCCCGCTTCCGCGAGCCGCCGCGCCGACTCGTCGACGACCTCCACGAAGTGGCCCGCGCCGCTCCGCACCTGGTCGCTGAAGGCGCTGAGCAGCCGCATTTCCCAGCCGGAGCCGAGCACGCCGAAACGCCCCCGGGCGCTCCGCGCGAGGTCGGCGAGCAAGAGCTGCCGGCGCTCCACGAGCGCCGCGTCGAAGCTTTGCCCCGCGTGTGCGCTGATGGGCGGCACCCCAACGGCCTGCGAGAAGCACCCGCAAGAGCGGCGCACGACGAGCTCGGTGTGGAGCAACACGTCTTCGGGCTTCTCCCCCCGGAGCGTCGAAAGAGCGACGCGCACGGCCTCGCGCCCCTGTTCACCGAACGGCTGACGCACGGTGGTGAGCGGTGGGCTCGCGTAGCGCGCGTGCTCGACGTCGTCGAACCCGACCACCGCGACGTCGTCGGGGACTCGCAGGCCGCGCCGAGCAAGCTCGGCAAGTACGCCCATCGCCATGCTGTCGTTCGCCGCGATCAGCGCGGCCGGTCGCTTCGAGAGCAGGCCGCGCTCGTCGAGCAGGGTGCGCGCGGCTGCGACGCCCGACTCCGTGCTGAAATCTCCGATCACGACGTAGCGTGGATCCGCGGCGAGGGAGTGGGCAGCCGACACGTCCCTGAAGGTTCGAAGTCGCGCGGAGGCCTCCTCGTTCGAAAGTGGACCGCTCACGAAGAAGAGCTCGCGGTGGCCGTGCTCGCGGATCAGATGCACCAGCGCCCGCTCGACGCCGGCCGAGTTGTCGATCGAGACCTCGGGTACGTCGACCAGGACCTTTCCTGCGATGCTCACCTGGGGGAGCGCTCGAAAGCGCTCGGCGAAGGCGGCCACGCGCGCGGTGCCGGCGGCGTTCACGAGCGCGCCGGTCAGCGAGATGACCGCGTCCACGCTCTCCGGCCCGAGAAGGTCGAAGACCGTCCCGCGCTCGGGTTCATTTCCGATCAGGTCCCCCCCGACGAAGCAAACGAGCCGAGCCCCGCGGTCGCGCGCCGCCACGAGCGCGCCGCTCACCACGTCTTGCTGGTAGGCGTCGTCGAGCCAGTCGCACGAAAGCCCGAGGACGGGTCCCCCCGAACGAAGCGAGAAACGGCCGAGGCTCAAGCCTTCACCCTAGCACGGCCTCGGCTCAGGCCTTCGACGGTTCGCCGCTCTTCGGCGCGGCGCTCTCGACGAGCTCGTGCACGAAGCCAAGCTTCCGGGTCGCGGGCTCGGAGAGCACGAAAGGATACGGGTCGAGCAGACCCATCGAGCGGTTCAGGCTGTTGAGCGCCACCGTCAGCGGCACGAACGCCTCGAGGAGGTCGTCGAAATCGTCGAAGTCGACGCGAGACGCGGCCAGGCGCGGCGCGTGCGGAGAGCGCCCGACGGGCTTCGCCTTCAGCGCGAGCCCGTAGCTCCGGGCGGTCTCGAGCGTGTCGACCATGTGGAGGTAGTGCGCCCAGGTCTCGGCGAAGTCCTCCCACGGGTGCATGGAGGCGTACGCGCTGACGAAGCGGAGCTGCCAGTCGCTGGGCGGCCCACCTTGATAATGGCGCTGTTGTGCATCGGCGTAGTCGAGCTGCTCGTCCCCGAAGAGCTCGCGGAAGCGCGGCAAGAACTCACTGTCCTTGACCAGCCGGTCCCAGTAATAGTGCCCGATCTCGTGCCGGAAATGTCCGAGCAGCGTGCGGTACGCCTCTCCCATGGCGACGCGCATGCGCTCCAGGAAGGGCGAGTCCGCCTCCGCGACGTTGATGGTGATGAGACCGTTCGAGTGCCCGGTGAACACCTTGCGCTCGCCTTCGACGTCTTGCTCGAACGCGAAGGAGAGCCCCGGCGCGTCCGGCGTCGGTTTGGGCTCCACGGGCAAGCCGAGCTCGAGCAGCGTGTAGAGCAGCCGTCGCTTTCCGACCTCGAGCTTCTGCCAGGCCTCTCGCGCGCCGGGGTTCGACAGGTTCGGGATGGTGGTGTTGAGCTCGCAGGCGCGGCAGTACTCCTTGCCGGACGAGACCGGCACGCCCCAATTGCACACCTCGAAATCGACGCCGTTTCGGCACCGGCGATAGGTTTCTCGCGACGCCTCCTTCAAGAGCGGACGAAGCTCGCTCGGATCTTCCGGCTCGGGCTTTACCGCGCTCAAGACGCCGCGGTCGGGGAGGAACATCAAGCTCGCCTGGCACTTCATGCACCAGGTGTTCTCGAAGAAGACGACCTCGTGACAGACTTCGCAGGAGAAGAGCTTCACCTACGGGATGTGTCACGCCGTGACGCGGGTCGCAACCGAGCGCTCAGGCGTCGACCGGCAGTGATCCGGACTCCAGGCGCTCGATGCGAACGGCGCAAGCCTTGTACGAAGGCTGGCGCGAGTGGGGATCGAACGCCGGGAAGGTCAGGCGATTCGTCGTCTCGTAGTGCAT
This sequence comes from Pseudomonadota bacterium, assembly GCA_023419055.1. Next base: position 2,736 of record JAEZYO010000617.1, read on the forward strand.
CGGGATGAAAACGTGGCCAGGTTGCACGCTGTGTGTCACGAACGCACGCGCCTGGATGCGGCCGCGCTGCGAGACGACGACGATCTTCTCGTCCGGGACCACTCCGAGCCGGCGGGCGTCCAGCGGCGAGACCTCGACGTAGATCTCCATCGGCGCGAGCTTCCGCAAAATTGCGGATTTTTTCGTGCGCGTCTGGGTGTGCCACTGGCTCGAGCTCCCCCGGCCGCTGAGCAGGACGAACGGGTACTGCTCGTTCACCGGCTCGGGCACCGGCCGCTCGTTGTCGACGATGAAGCGGGCTCTGCGATCCGCGTGGAAGAAGTTCCCGTCGGCGAACAACCGTCGCTCGCGAGCCTCGAGCGCCGCTCCCTCGGGGAACGGCCACTGGATGCCACCTTCGCGGTCCAGCATCGCGTAGTCCTCGATGCCGGTGATGTCGCAGGGCTGCCCGCGCGAGACCTTCTTCAGGAGCTGGAAGACGCGCTCGGGGCTCGACCAACTCTTGAACATCTTTCCCAGCCCGAACGCCTCGGCGACCAGCCGGAAGATGTGGAAGTCCGCGAGAGCCTGCCCCGGCGCGCGCGCCACCTTCTTCACGAGGCCGATGCGGCGCTCGGAGTTGATGAAGGTGCCCTCTTTCTCGCCCCAGCCGGCGGCCGGCAAGAAGATGTGCGCGAGCTCGGCCGTCTCGGTGGTCGTGTACATGTCCTGCACCACCAGGC
>JAEZYO010000693.1 GCA_023419055.1 Pseudomonadota bacterium
GTCGTGACACAGTCTGGCGCAGATCCCTGGGTACGCGCCTTGCTTTAGAGTCAAGGCATGTTCGATCCGAGACGGCCATGGCGTTGGCTGACTCCGCTCTTGGTGCTGAGCGCGACCTGCTGCGGGCAGTCTCTCGAAACTGGCGCGACTCTCGACGAGGGCGACGGCTCTTCGGATCCTCCGGCCGTCGAGCTCGAGTGCGTTTCAGGAACCTCCGGGCTCCAGGGTCTTCCCGACGTGGAGGTACGTCAGGCTTTCTCTGGCGGCAACGGCACCTTCGAAGACCACTGCGAAGGGGGTAACCTCGTTCAGTATTCGTGCGGGGTGATGAACCAGCAGCTCAATCCGATGTCACCCGACGTGTTTCCGACAAAGACGGGAAACGTCTTGGAGAGTCGCGTCGACTGCGGTGGCCGCTGCAATGCGGGCGCTTGTCCGAACGAATGCCCCGTAGACGGCGACGTGCTCCGCGTTCTCTCCATTGCGGCGAGCGGCGAGACCGTCCTGCTCAACGTCAGTAGCGGCTGGAAGTACACCTGCCAGCGCGGGCGCTCCACGGCGGACTACGACTGCTCCACGGCGCAGGCCGGCGATGAGTTCGAGCTGATCTTCGGCCCGGGCGGGCCCTGCACCCACGAGCTGGGATCGCTCGGCCTCGGGAGGGGGACCCAGAGCTACTGCGATCACAACGATTGCGTGCTGACGGATCCGTAGGGTCGCTAGACTGACCTACCGCCTCGGTGTGGCGCTCCGAAGAGCGCCACGCCTCTTCCAGTGCTGGGAGCAGCGCTTGGTCATGAAGGCGGCCGGCGGCGCACCGCCTTCGCCATGTCGATGACGCTCTGGCACCGTCGTCCGGCGGTCGTGTTCGCTGGGAAGTCGCTCGGCAACGGAGGAATCATAGCGATCCACGCCGCGTGCACGCGATACGTAGGGACAGCCAGGTTCCGAATCTTCCCCGGCTATGGCTCGGTGCCCTATCCAATGACGGACACGATCACCGCATCCCTGACCTGGGACCGCATCCCTGACCTGGGACGCGCAGTCGTCGGCGGCTGGCCGGAGCAGCAACCGACGCCCTGCTTCGGTCATCTTCCAGCCCTGCTCGACGAATGGCACGCTCGGCGGACGCTCGAGCGAGGTGAACGTTTGAAGATCTTGGTCGGGACAGGGCCACGGACGGCCGAAGCTGCCACTCTACCGAGTACGGTGGCGGCTTCGGCAAACGCAGCGCGCACGCTGGGACCTCAGAAGCGGCGGTAGGGTAAGAACTTGCCGTTCATCTGGACGACGACGCGATCGCCCTTCGGATCGCTCACCTTCTCGACGGACAGCGTGAAATCGATGGCGCTCATGATCCCGTCCCCGCACTTCTCTTGAATGACCTCCTTGAGAGAGGTGCCGTACACGCACAGGATCTCGTAGAAGCGATACATCAAGGGGTCTGTCGGGATGGTGCGATCACCCAGGCTGTTGCCCTTGATCGGGTACTGCGTGAGAAAGGTGTGAGCGTTTCGATCGAGGTCGAGCAAGGAGCAGAACTTCTCGGCCATGGCCGGAAGCATCGAGTTCTCGCCGTAGACGCATGAGGCGATCCAGACGTCGGTAGCGCCCAGTTGCTCGGAGAGCTCGGCCCAGCTCAGGCCTCGCTCGGCCTTGGCTTTGAGGATGACTTCGGTGATGGGGGATAGGTTCATGGTTGCCTCAGGCGGTCTTGGTGAGTGGCTTGGTGGTGGAGGTGATTTCGTCGGAACCGTTCGGCTCCGACGCGAGGAGGTGCGTGATGCTCACGCGTGTGTGGCCGTTGTGGGCGAGTAAGCCCAAGAGGTGAGCGCGGAGCTCGTGGTAGCGCGCGTCGCGCAGCAGTCGTTCGCGTTCACGCGGGCGCTCGAGGTCGACGGTGAGGCGCTCCACGAGGCGCGCGTCGGGCCCGTCGCCCATCACGAGCACGTGGTCGGAGAGGTAGAGCGCCTCGTCCACGTCGTGCGTGATGAGCACGATGGTCTGCTGCGTGCGCCGCCACAGCTCCAGGAGCTCGTCCTGAATGGAGGCGCGTGTCAGCGCATCGAGCGCGCCGAACGGCTCGTCCATCAAGAGGATTTGCGGCTCGATCGCGAACGCGCGCGCGATGCCGACGCGCTGGCGCATGCCGCCCGAGAGCTGAGCGGGCTTGCGATCCTCGGCGTGAGAAAGCCCAACGAGGCGCAAGTAGTGCCGGCTGTGCTCGAGGAGGCGGGCGCGGCTCCACTCCGGGTGGCGCGCGCGCACCGAGAACATCACGTTGCCGAGCGCGCTACGCCAGGGCAAGAGGCTGTGGTTCTGAAACACCATGCCGCGTGAAAGGCCGGGCTTGCTCACTGTCTCCCCCGCGACGTACACGGCCCCTCCGCTCGCCTGGGTCAGTCCGGCGATGATGCTCAGGATGGTCGACTTGCCGCAGCCCGAGTGACCGATGATGCTGACGATCTCCCCTCGGTCCGCGCCGAAGCTCACCTCGTCGAACACCACGAGCGGTCTCCCGGCGCCACGAGCGGGGTACCTCTTCTTCAAGTTTTCCACGTAGAGAAATGGTTTTTCCACGAACATTCTCCGATCTTCGGCAGGGCTCCGCTTCGGCGCTGAAGTACGCCGCTCACGAAAGCAGGGCAGCGCTCCGATCAGCTCTCGAACGAGACCCACTGGCTGGCTTTGGCCAGCAACGAGTCGAGCAGCATGCCGACCACGCCGATCATGAGCACCGAGAACAAGACGGCGTTCAGGTCGAGGTTGTTCCACTCGTTCCACACGTAGTAACCGATGCCGGTACCGCCCACGAGCATCTCGGCCGCGACGATGACCAGCCAGGAGACGCCGATGGAGATGCGCATACCCGTGAGGATGGTGGGCGCGGCGGCAGGCAGGATGACGGTGAGCGCCGTGCGCAGCTTGGAGAGCTCCAGCGTCTTCGCGACGTTCAGGTAGTCCGCGTGCACGCCGGCCACACCGAACGCGGTGTTGATGAGGGCGGGCCACAGCGAGCACACGAAGATGACGAACACCGCGGACGCCGAGCTGTCGCGAATCACGAACAACGCGAGCGGCATCCAGGCCAGCGGCGAGATGGGGCGCAGCACCTGGATGAACGGGTAGAGCGCGCGCATGAGGAGCGGCGACATCCCGATGGCAAAACCGAGCGGGATCGCGATCACGAGCGCGAGGCCGTAGCCGAGGAGCACGCGACCGAGCGAGTGGGCAAGCTGAATGCCGATCCCCTTGTCGTTGCTGCCGCGGTCGTAGAACGGGTCGCTCAGTTGCTCGACGGCGAAGCTCGCGAGCTCGGAGGGGCGCGGGAATCGAGCGCCAGCGCCACCCGCAACGAGCGCGCTATCGATGGAAGCCGGCGCTTGCGCGGGCAGAGGGGGCGCAGCGAGGACCTCCCAGGTGAGCGCAAACAGGAACAGCAGGATGAGTGAGAGCGCCGCCGCGCGTAGCTCGAGACTCGACATGGTCAGCTCCGGCGGATGGGGAAGCTCTCGATGTACGCGCGAGGCTGCGTGGGGTCGAAGGTCTTGCCCAAGATGACGTGGGAACGGTGGGGTGAGCTCGGCGCGTCGTAGCCGAGCTCGCGCATGATCTTCCCGCAGTCCGCCGCCAAGAAGACCTCTTCTGCGACCTTCTGGTAGTCCACGTCCTCCTTCAGGTACCCCCAACGCCGCATTTGCGTGAGCATCCAGACTGCCATCGATTGCCAGGGGAAGGGCTGGAAGTCGATGCGGTCCGGCGCTTCCTTCACGGCGCCCAAACCGTCCGCGTACTTGCCGAGCAGGACTTGCTCGATCACCGGCTCCGGCTGGTTCAGGTACTGCTAGGGAGCGATCGCCTTTGCGATGGCGGCGCGATTCTCGGGTTTGGAAGCGTGATGAGTG